>JANQGB010000503.1 GCA_028277545.1 Phycisphaerae bacterium
CGGCGCCGCTCTGGCGATGGCGTTGTCGGGCAAGTGTGAGCTATCGCCTGCGGAACCGCTCGGCGAGTGGCTCGCAGAACGGCTGGACACCGCCAGCGAGCACTTTGAGGCGTCCTGGCAAATACGGACGAACTACCTCTGCGCCCGGCTGGTGTGCGGCGACGAAGAGCTGCGACAGGATTTGGACGTTTATCTTCTAAACGCCAACGTTTCCCGCACGGGGCTCATGGTGACGCTGCTGCACCGCGGAGAGAGGCTAGCCCTGGACATGCTGTTTTCGCCGAACTCCACGGTCGATGCGGAATCGTTTCTGCGAGACGCCCGCTTCATCGATGTGGTGAGCGACGCATTCCCGGAGGCCCCCACCTTCCTCTGGCAGGAAGACCTGGAGATACGCCACCAGCAGGTAGACGCGCTGCGGCGGTGGTGGACGCTGAGACGCGCTACGCCCGTCGCCCCGGCGTCATAGCGGCCAAACGATATCGGCACGGTGCCACGACGGAGTCCGTGGTATCCGACAACGAACGCGCAATGGTTGACTCCGCCCGCCGAGCGGCCTAACCTTGCTCGGCAGCAGCGATAGGTCAGGGAAGTACAGCGTCGCCCGGGCGTGGTACCATGAGTCAGCGTATTGCACTATTCGGCGGTAGCTTCAACCCCATCCACTCCGGGCACTTGATAGTGGCTCGCAGCGTGGCCGAGCAGTTGCACCTGGATCGCATGATTCTGCTGCCATCGGCATCACCGCCACACAAGACCGCTCAGACCCTGCTGGACCCGCGCCACCGGGCGGAGATGGTCAAGTTGGCAATTGCCGACGAGCCGATCTTCGAGTTCAGTGACTACGATCTGACGCGTGAAGGCCCCTGTTACACCGTGGACACGGTCGCCCACTTCCGCGAAGAACTTGGCCTTGACGTGATTCTGCACTGGTTGATCGGTGCCGACTCTCTGGCGGAGTTGACGTCCTGGTACCGAGTTCGGGCCCTGGTGGATTCCTGCCGGATTATCACGGCCGCCCGCCCCGGATGGGATAAGATCGACTTTGAGGTGCTGCGGACCCGCTTAAGCGAGGACCACATCGCCAGCCTGCGAGCGGGCCTGATCGACACGCCTCGCATCGACATCAGCGCCACGGACATCCGCCGGCGCAACCGCGCCGGACGGTCCATCCGCTACCTTATGCCCGAGGCCGTCCGCGACTACATCTGCAAACATGCCCTGTATCAGGACTGTTAGGTCCGTCAATGACGACCTGACGCGAACCGCCATCGGCTCACTGTCACTACTGCGCACAGCGCAGCATACAATATCGGGCTGCATCGTCTCGGTTCCCGCCAACTGCCGCCGGCTCCAACGCGTCGGCTGCGCGGCGGGCGGCTCCTCCGCCGCGCCGCGTGCGCCTCGGCGGCAGGTCAGCGCGTAGCAGCCGCCATGCCAGTGATAGTCATCTCCTTGTCGTACTCGAGGCGGAATTCGTATTCGACCGTGGTAGACTGTGTCCCGTTGGCCTGGGCGGGTACTTCAACGTCCCACCTCAATATGCCCTTCTTGCGCGCCGCGTGCCGGTAGTCGGCATCGTCGCTCAGGTCGGGCTTGGTATCGCCCAGCGTTAGCTTGATGTCGGACTTGCCGGGTTGCGGCAGGCGATCGAGCACTCGTACCTTGGCGGGGCGCTCGCCAAAGTTCTCCAGTGTCAACCGGTAAGTGAGGTCAACCACGCGGTTGCCGCCCTGGGTAACCTCTTTCCGTTCGATGAGCTCACGCGCCGATCGAAGT
>JANQGB010000521.1 GCA_028277545.1 Phycisphaerae bacterium
CCGTTTGCGCCCCAGACCATCGTGCCGTTCGGCGCGACCATAACCGCGGTGATGACGGTGGCGCCTCCGCGGTCGTCGCGGAAGGCCAGCACGGCGTTGCCGGCGGTGTCCACGTCCAGGCCGTAGTCCTCGGTCGAGCTGAAGGAGCGGTCGGCAAGGAGCACGCCGTTGTGGGCCCACTGTTCATCGCCGGAGGGATCGAGCCGCTGCAGGTAGACGTCATATCCACCTGATGAATTGTCAAACCAACTGATATAGCAGCCGCCATCGGCCGTTGGCCTGACCTTGGGTTGGACCTGTTCACCGGTGCGGTCGCCAATGGCCAGATTCGCCGCAGCGTCGACCGACCATTCCGCGAGGACGGTGGGAGCACTTGCCAGCAGCACAACTAACAGGGACGCGATGCACGTCGCAGATACTGACTTCATCTTTCATTCCTCCTGTCAAGAGTGGGCACCGGGGCGCGCTACCGCGTCTCCCGGACACTGGTGGTCAGACTTCCTGCGGATGCCACCACCGTACACGAATCGCGACTCTGACTTCAAGCCCGGGCCAGTAGCGATTCCACTGGCACGCCAAGGACGGAACCGTCCCTGGTACCCTTCCGGAAGGACTCGCTACGCTTGTACATTGAAGAATTGCAAACGTTTTCGGGTCGGAGACACGCCCATACGTACCACTGCCCGCGGTTCGTGCGAAATAACGCTCTTGGCTGGCCCTGTTGTCACGACCTACGCCGTTTTCCCGTTCGACGCCGGTTGCCGGGCCGGGTCGTGCCGGAAGAACCACCTGGACATCAGCTCACGATCGGTTCGGCCTGGCTGGACGTGGCATAGAGCCGGGCCCTAAAGCGGCTGGCGGGGCGCAGAAGAGAAGCCCCCGTAAGTCTCGCACCTGCGGGGGCTTGCCGATTACGCCGCAGAGGATTCGAACCTCTAACCTTCGGTTCCGTAGACCGATGCTCTATCCAATTGAGCTAGCGGCGCTAACCCAATAATCAGAATGGCACAGAACCGCCGGCGCGTCAAGGGCGGCGGGGTCGCGGCGTATTGGCGTCTGGCGTTGCCCGCCGCTTTTCCCGGCGTTGCTGATCCGCGGGCTCTGCGTGCGGGCGATTGCGTTTAGCGCGGGTTTGGGGTCTGATGCCTGCCTGCGAACCGAGCGCGGGGGCCTAGGAGGTTTTGGTATGCCAGCGTTGCGTCGGCGTTGGCGCCCGGCCGGTTTGAGGGTGGTGTCATGCAGATTGTCCGCACTATAGCCCAGACCAGGGAGGCGGTGGCCCATGCCCGGGCGCGGGCGGAGTCTGTCGGCCTGGTGCCGACTATGGGGGCGCTGCACGAAGGGCATCGCTCACTGGTTCGGACCGCCCGCCAGAGGTGCGGGTACGTGGCTGTGAGCATCTTCGTGAACCCGACGCAGTTCGGCCCGGAGGAGGATCTGGAGGCTTACCCCAGGACGTTTGAAGCCGACCGGTCGGCGTGTCAGGCGGATGGGGCCGACCTGATCTTTGCGCCCGCCGTGAAGGAGATGTATCCGGGACCGGGACTGACCACGGTGCACGTGGCCGACCTGACGGCTGGGCTCTGCGGCGCGTCGCGGCCCGTTCACTTCGACGGCGTAACCACCGTGGTTGCCAAGCTGTTCAACATCGTGGGGCCGGACGTGGCCTTCTTCGGTGAGAAGGATTACCAGCAGTTGGCGGTCATCCGTCGTATGGTGCTCGATCTGGACATGCCAGTCGAGGTGATCGGCTGTCCGACGATTCGAGAGCCGGATGGTCTGGCATTGTCCAGCCGAAACGAGTATCTCGACGTTGATCAGCGACGCCAGGCACCGGTGCTGCACGCCGCCATGCAGAGAGCAGCCCAGGCGGCTCTAGCAGGGCGGAGGAATGTGGCGGAGTTGATCGCCGGCATTGAGGGCGATATCCGTGAGTCCGGTCCGGCGGAGATTGACTACGTGAAGATCGTGGACGCCGAGACGCTCGACGAGCTGCCGGAGATAGACCGCCCGGCGCGGATTTGCCTGGCGGTTAAGATGGGCAAGTGTCGCCTGATTGACAATCTCGCGGTGGACGCCCCGCAGTCGGACCGGTAGGATGCCGCCCCGCGGCGGCCCGGCGCGAGGGGCTCGCGCTGGCGTGCGGATATACCGGAAGAGAGGTCATGTACCCAGAGCTGTGGAAGATCCCGGGTTTCGGATGGAGCATCAAGAGCTACGGCTTCATGCTGATGGCGGGGTTCCTGGTCTCGATCTGGTTTGCCATGCGCCGGGCGACACGGGTCAAGGCCGATCCGGACCTGGTGCTGAACATCGGATTCGTGTCCCTGATCTTCGGGGTCGGCGGAGCACGTCTCTTCTATGTAATTCATTACTGGAAGACCAGTTTCGCGACGGCCAAGAGCCCCCTCTGGGAGGCGATCAACATTTCGGCCGGCGGGTTGGAGTATTATGGCGGCCTGATCGGAGCGATCCTCGGGGCCGTCGTGTATCTGGCCTTCTTCGCCAAGTTCTACGGTCCCGGCGATGAGGTCCTGGGCAAGCCCACCCACAAAGCTTCGGTGCGCCTGTACCTGGACCTGGTGGCTCCTTCGGTGATGCTGGGTCTAGCTTTCGGGCGGGCGGGGTGTTTTCTGAACGGCTGCTGTTGGGGCGGGCTGTGTACACACGACCACGAAGACAGCCATAAGTCGCAGACTCAAGCTGCGCAGGTTGATCATCTCCAGCAGCACGATCCCGCACTGCCCTGGGCGATGACTTTCCCGTTTGGCAGCCCGGCGCACATTCGGCAGTGGGAGAACCGGCAGGTGTTCCTTCCGGCGGAGCTGATCTTCACTCACCCACTGAACGTCAACGCGCCCTTCCTGGCCAAGCCGGAGTCGCTCGAGGCGTCGCCGGAAGAGATAGAGCAACCGCAGGAGCGCCTGCGTGATATCCGCAAGCGGGTGGCGCAGGCCAAGGAGCGCGATCCCGACTCGGAAGAGACCAAGCAGTGGATCGCCGAAGAGGAAGCGGCCAGGAAAGCGTGGGAAGCGGCGAACATCGAGCACTTCACCGCGATCTACGCCAAGGGGTATCCCTCCCGCAACGATCCGGACCGCGCTTACACCACGCGGACTGAACTGGCTGACCTGGCGGCGCAGTATCGTTCGCTGCCTGTTCACCCGGCGCAAATGTATGGCTTGATCAACGCGGTCCTGCTTTCGGTGTTCCTTTCGTTCGTCTTCTACCGGCGCAAACGCCATGGCATGGTCTTCACCCTGATCCTGCTGCTCTACCCCATCACGCGCGTGATACTGGAGATCGTCCGCGTGGATAATCCGCATGATACCGGCGGGATGACCATCTCTCAGGCGGTGAGCGTGGGGATGTTCCTGTCCGGCGTGGTGCTACTCATCATGCTGCGGCGGATGCCGCTGCGCAGCGTTCGGGCGGTGGCCTATGTCCCTCCTGTGGAAACCGACAAGAAGAAAGACGCATAGCCTCTGCTTCTCTGCTGTCGCGTGTCTGTGGGCTAGCAGCCTGGCGGCCACGGCCGACCCCGCGCCACCGCGTGGCGTTCGGCTGAGGAACAACCTGTCTGCGGGCGTGCGCACGGTATACTCGTTGACCATTCGCACCAAGCGCTCAACAGCTCCGTCGGACGACCAGGAGGCCGAGATCCTGGTATACGAGCAGAGCGGGCGCCTGACGTTGTTCGGACTGTCGCCCCCCGAACGCTCGCGGGCGGACCGGGCCTGGATGCTCGAGTTGGACGAAGCCCGCCCCGAAGAGTTGACTCGCCAGGGCGAGCCGATCTTGCCGTTGCCGGAGCCTGCGGACCTGGGACTGCCACCGAGGGCCGCGCAGCTTAGGGTCGACCAGGCCACACCGCTGGATGCGTACGCGGCGGTGGCCGGCGGCTCTCCGGTCGAACGGGCAGCCCTCCTGTTGGCACTGGATGTCATTCACTGGCCGGAGCGGCAGATCACCGCCGGGGAGCAGTGGGCGCGCTCCGTCGATCACGAGCACCTGAGTGGCGAGCGGACCTTTACCCTGACGGAAGTGCGCGGCAAGGGCAGGAAGAGAGAGGCAGTGGTTACTTCCAGCGTGAGCGGTGAGTTTCGCGACGAACTGCAGGGGTCGGCCACGCTCACGCGCGCGGAGGTTAGCTGCGTTTGGCACGTATCGGAGAAATCGCTGCTCGACCTGGAGTCCACCGTGGAGCTGTCCTACACGCCGCAGCGCCAAAAACGCCGGATGACGGTCGAGGTGAAGCTCGAACGAGTGAGTCATCGGAAGGTCGGGCGCGAGGAACGCCGGGCGATTGCCGAGGAACTGGACGAGCTCACCGAGGCTGTCGGCACCTACCGGCGGGGGGACCGGGACGCGGCGGTGCTGGCGCTGCGGGATTTCGAATCCAATCACCCGCGGAGCATGTGGCTGCCGGTGACTCGCGACCTGATGAGCA
Organism: Phycisphaerae bacterium; assembly: GCA_028277545.1. Lineage (GTDB taxonomy): Bacteria > Planctomycetota > Phycisphaerae > UBA1845 > UBA1845 > JANQGB01. Next base: position 4,451 of record JANQGB010000521.1, read on the forward strand.
AGGCCAAGTACGAGCAGGAAACGCTGGTTTCACTAAGTGACGAGCAGTTGTCAGCCGTGCTGGTGCAACTGATCACCAAGTGGCAGGGTATTGCCATCACCGACAGCCCGGAACGCCTGCAGCCGCTGCGGACTACCTTCGCTGAACTGGTGGACACGCAGCGGGAGGGACTACGGAGGATCGTGGCCGGCAACGAGGCCAGCATGCGGGCGATCGCCGTGTTCTGCTTCGCCTTCGGAAGTGAGGAAGAGGATCGACGCATCCTGGTCGAGCGGGCCCGCGATGATGACGGTCTGGTGCGGGCCTGGGCGGTATATGGCCTGGCGGAACGCGGAGAGCCGGACCGGGACGCTGACCTGCTGTACTCGGCCCTCTCCGATGACGATGCTCGCGTCCGGCAGCGGGCCTGCATGGCGGTCAGAGCCTGTATCCTGTCGACTTCCGGTCATCGGGCTCGTTTCGCTGACAGGCTGATCGAGATGGTGGCGGGCGACGAGCACGAGGACGTGCGCACGCTGGCGGCGGTTTCTCTGGCGCGCCTGGCCCAGCGGCGGCATCTGGGAAGGCTCCGGGCGATAAGGCAGCAGGAACAGGCTGCCCCGGTTCGCGACCTGCTGGAGCGCGTCATCCGGCAGGTAAACAGCCAGCCAACCGATGGGCCGGAATGATTGCATCGATCACCTGGGAGCGGTTGTTGGTCCTATATTGTGCGTCGCGTTCGCCAAGTGCGGGTTGCGAGCGAGCGGTGAAACCGCGTCGCGACCCCGCTTAGCCGTTCTGGCAGGTCTCGGCCAGTCCTGACAGCGGTCCTTGACTTTGCATGTTGGTTCAGGTAAACATGTGACGGACCTGAACAGAGAGTATCACTCGACGGGAACCCCGCACGTCACAGCAAGGTGTTCGCAGAGCCGACTGTTGATACTGATTCTGAGGTGCCAGTGCTCCGGTACCGGGGGTCGGGTCGCCTGCGATGTCGCGCGAAGCGTTGTGGTGACGACTTTGCGCTGGTAAGGAACGAACGATGAGCGAGTATTCCAACCCGACCGGGCCGTCAGACGACGAGGTTATGAAGGAAGTCGAGGCCGCCATGTCCGAGATGAGCGCCGAGGATCTCTCTGCACTCACCGGCGGGGCGCCTCCGTCCGAGGCGGCGGATCCCTCTGATACTCGGCGACGCGGCAAGATCGTCGGGATCTACGAGGACGATGTCTTTGTGGATCTGGGCGGCAAGTCGCAGGCGGTGGTTTCGCGGTCGCAGTTCGGTAAGGAAGAGGTGGTCCAGATCGGCCGAGAGGTCGAGGTGGTAATCGAAAGATTCGACCCGGACTCGGGTTGCCTGCTTGCTTCCCGCGACGGCGCGATTCGCCAGGCCCATTGGGAGAGCCTGGCGGTCGGTGTGGTCGTAGAGGGACGAGTCACCGGAATGAACAAGGGTGGCCTGGAGGTTGATCTCAAAGGCATTCGCGGTTTCATGCCCGCATCGCAGGTGGACGTCAGCCACACCAAGGACATCTCGGTCTTCATCGGCGAGAAGGTGCTGTGCGAAGTCACCGAACTGAATCGCAAGGGTCGCAATGTTCTGCTCAGCCGGCGCAAGGTGCTCGAGAAGCAGCGTGCCGAAGCCAAGGACAAGCTCTGGGCCGAGTTGGCTGAGGGCGATACTCGCAAAGGAACGGTCGGCAACCTGACCGAATTCGGTGCCTTCGTTGATCTGGGCGGTGTAGACGGACTGATACATATCAGCGATCTTAGCTACGGCCAGGTCGAGAAAGTCAGCGATGTGGTTCACTCCGGTCAGGAGGTCGAGGTCCGGGTACTGAAGGTGGACCGGGAGCGCGACCGGGTATCGCTGGGTCTCAAGCAGGTTCAACCGGATCCGTGGGCCGAGGTGGAGTCCAAGTATCCGCCTGACACCAAGGTGACTGTTCGCGTGCTGCGGCTGGAGAAGTTCGGGGCCTTCGTTGAACTGGAGGAAGGCGTCGACGGACTGATCCCGCTGAGCGAGATGAGCTGGTCGCGGGTGCGCAACGCGGGGTCGGTGTTGCAGGTAGGGCAGATGATCGAGGCGGTGGTGATCCGCGTGGAGGGTCCGCCGAAGCGTCGCATTGCCCTGAGCCTCAAGCAAGTGGAGGCCGATCCGTGGGAAGGGGCGGAGGATCGCTTCCCCAAGGGGATGAACGTAACCGGCAGCGTGACCAAGTGCGCCGAGTTCGGGGCCTTTGTGCAGCTCAGTCCCGGGGTGGAGGGATTAGTCCACATATCCGAGCTTTCTGACCAGCGGGTGCAGAAAGCGGAGGACGTTGTCAAGCCGGGTCAGGACGTCGAGGTGCGCGTCCTGGAGGTGGATATGCACCAGCGGCGGATTTCCCTGTCGATGAAGGCGGTAGCGGAAGCGACGGCGGAGGACCAGGCCGCCCTGGCGGCGGAGCAGGAAGCCCCTAAGAAGAAGAAACGTAAGAAACCTCTGCGGGGCGGGCTTACCTCGCACTTTGAATGGCAGGGACAGACGTTTGACATCGGTTGAGGACGGTTCAGGCCTGGCCATTCGGCCGGGCGGGTGAAGCTGCCGGGATCGGTGTCGTCACCAACGGCCCTGCCTCTGGATACAATTGATGCGGGCGACAGAGACGGTTCGCTCTGTCGCCCGTCCTATTGCGCTGGACGGGACACCTGGCCTGGCCACAATGCCGCCAGTGATCGGGCGATCGTGCCCGACAGGTAGGAGAAGCATAATGCTGATGACACGACATACATTCGGGCGACTCCTGTGCGCGGGGGCTTCTTTCCTGTTTGTGCTGGCGGCTTCCGTCGGCTGCCGGGTGGACTACCAGTTCCCGACGGGGTCGGTCCGGGTCAATTCCAACGGCGTATCGGTGCAGGTGGATGGTGGCGGCGGCTCAGGTGATTCCGTCATCGTCGACGGTCCATTCATCCACGTGGACGTCGAGGATTGACGCGGTCAGGGTGACGTTCCACTGCGGGTGGCGGCGCGGCTGCCCGGTTCCCGCCAGCATGTTCCTTGCAAAGGTAGGGTCAGGCGGTAGGATGCGCCGCGGCTGCCGCGTGTGGCGGCCGCGACCGAGGCTTGCCAACCGCACCTTGCCGAAAGGGACATCGTGTCTGCACACTTCGCTGACCGCCTGATAGCCGCTATTCGGGACAAGGGTGCCCCCGCCTGCGTGGGTATCGACCCGATTTACGAGCGCTTGCCGGCGGACATCGCCGAGCAGCGGGAGCTGAACGACGGTACCGACAGTGGCTCGGCCCTGGACGCGGTGCTCGAATACTGCCGGCGGGTTATCGCCATCGTCGCGCCGCTGGTGCCGGCGGTGAAGATTAACTCGGCCTTCTTCGAGCGGTTCTACTGGGAAGGTGTCGAGGGGTACTACAGTCTCGTTCAGGAAGCCGCCGCCGCCGGGCTGGTCGTGATCGGTGACGTCAAGCGCGGCGACATAGGTCACACCAGCGGATTCTACGCCCAGGCCCACCTGGGCGATCCGCGGTTCGCGGACCTGGACGACTGGGTCGCCCCCGACGCCGTGACCATCAACGCCTACTTCGGTCTGGACGGAGTCAAACCGTTCCTGGAGGTCGTTCGCCAGCACGACCAGGACAAGGGCATTTTCGCCCTGGTCCAGACCAGCAATGAATCCGCGACAGAGATTCAGGGGCTCACCCTGGACGACGGGATGAAGGTCTCGGAACGCGTGGCCATGCTGGTCAACAGGTGGGCTACGGACGAGGGGTTGATCGGCTCCTCGGGGTACAGTTGCCTGGGAGCGGTGGTCTCGCCGCGCGACGAAGCTTCCACCTCCAAACTCAGAGGACTGATGCCCAACAGTATCTTCCTGGTGCCTGGCTTCGGCGCTCAGGGCAAGACCGCCGATCAGGTGCGGAATTGCTTCAAGCCTGATGGCAGCGGGGCTCTGGTCACGGCGTCGCGCAGCGTGCTTTACGCCTACGATGATATGAAATACCTCGAGATGTACACTTCGGAGTGGGAGAAGTGCGTCGAACACTCCTGCCGGGATTTCGTGGCGGCATTGAAGGCCGTGGTTCCGCAGTAGACGCCGGTGCGAGTGGGGAACGGAAGGACATGGACGTCGCCGAACTGGCCGATCGCAACGTGCTGGTCATGGGTCTGGGAAGGTTCGGAGGCGGCATCGGCGTATCCCGCTGGTTGTGTACGCAGGGCGCCCGGGTAACCGTCACCGACCTGGCGGACGCCGCCAAGCTGGAGGCATCCGTCGCCCAGTTGAGTGATTGCGACATCACCTGGCACCTAGGGGGCCATCCGGAGGGCGACCTGGCTGCCACGGACCTGGTGGTAGTCAGCCCGGCGGTTGATCGCCGCAAGAGCGAGTTCTTCGCGAGTGCCACTGGCAGGGGGATTCCGTGGACCACCGAGATCAACCTGTTTCTCGAGCGCTGCCCGGGGCGGATCATCGGGGTGACGGGTACGGCCGGCAAGAGCACCACCTGTGCCCTGCTGAACGAGGCCCTGCAGCCGCTGGCAGGTGAGGGGCGCAGGGTCTGGTTCGGAGGCAACGTGGGCAGGTCGCTGCTGGGCGATCTGCCGGACATGGGTTCGGACGATCTGGTGGTTCTGGAGTTATCGAGCTTCCAACTGGAGGCGACCGCCCAGCTAGCGGCCAGCCCGCAGGTTGGCCTGATAACCAACGTCTGGCCAAACCACCTGGACCGCCACGGTGACGCGGACGACTACCTTTCGGCAAAGTTGAACCTGTTTCGCTATCAGCGGCCCGGTTGTTGGGCCGTGGTGGGCAGTGCGGACCGCACGCTGCGTGTGACGGTAGAGGGCATTACCCGTGAGACCGGCGCCCGGTTCGTTGCCCTGCCGGAGACTACGGACCGATACGATCTGCGCATACCGGGGCCGCACAACCAGCGGAACGCCGCCTGCGCCGCCACGATAGCCGGGCTGATCGGTGTTGAGGAGGGCGACGCCAGGACACGCATGGCGGCCTTTGGCGGACTGCCGCACCGTCTGGAACACGTCGTTTGTGCAGGCGGCGTGGACTACTACAACGACTCCAAGTCGACAACACCCAAAGGGACCGCCACCGCGGTGGGCTCCTTCGACCGCCCCGTGGTGGTCATCGTGGGGGGGCAGGAGCGTGGGGACGACATCAGCCCCCTGGTGGACGCCGTGCGGTCCGGGGCCCGGGCAGTGGTGTGCGTCGGAGCGTCGGGCCCGCGGATAGCAGAGACCATTACGGCGGCCGCTCCCGAGTCGTCGGAACCACGGGTAGAGTTGGCGACCGTGATTTTCTTGTTGCATTTAATGTGAATCTGAATACAACATCAACACGAAGGGCGAATGCAATTGCCTTTGATGTTAGAGAAAGAGGAAGAACAA
>JANQGB010000650.1 GCA_028277545.1 Phycisphaerae bacterium
GCGATGAGATCAGCACGCCGGCCACGATCAAACCTCCGCCCACGTAATGCGGTACGGTCAGGTCCTCGTGAAGCAGCACGGCCGCAAACAGAATCACGAACGGGCTGTACAGGCAGTCCACCACCGAGATGAACCCCACGCCGATCAGGTTCAAGGCGCGGAAGAAGATGGTGTCCGCCAGGGCGATGCCCAGGAAGCCGCTGAGGATCAGAATCCAGATGTCCCTGGCGGGGAAGGCCAACAGCGTACCGACGCCCTGGCCGATGACGGCCAGCGTCACCGCCAGCAGGACGATGGCGATACCGTTCTTGAACAGGTTGAGGGCCAGCGGAGAGACCTTCTCTCCGCTGCGTTTGAACAGCACCAGGGCACAGGCCCAGGTCACCGCAGCCATCAACGCATAGAACTCGCCCAGCGGAACACCCTCCCAATGCACGCCGCGGGCCCGGCACCGCGGGGTGACGCTGACGCCAACTCAAACCGTCAGCCGCCAACCCGCCGGACCGGGCCGCTGGATTCATCGTTATCTGTTCCGGTTAGTGCAGCTCCGGACCGCCTTCTCCCCGTTTGGCCCGCATGCAGTCCCAATAGACGAATCCGCACAGCAGCAGGAACATGACCAGGCCGAACCCGTTGGTGAACCTGGCCAGACCATCCGGATTAGTGCCGCCGTCGATCAGCTTGCCGCTGACGTCCATGAACGGCATGATTTTGCCGATGATCTCCTCCTTGTCGCCCACCATCGTAGCGACCCCCCAGATCTTCTCGTCGATGATCGCCAGGAAGTTGAGGGCTACCTCGATGATGGCTGCACCGGCAATCAGGCCCGAGGCAATCAGGATGCCCTTGTTACTGCGGGCCTTGCCGAGCTGTTCGTCCGTGGTGCTCTTCTTGACCAGGTGGGCAACGAAGGCACCGATCAGGATGGGGGTGTTGATCTCCATGGGCAGATACATGCCCAGTCCGAAGGCGAGCGCGGAGATGCCGACCAGTTCGACGGTCAACGCTACCACCACGCCGATTCCGTACAGAAGCCAGGGCACCTGCCCGGTGCCCAGGAAGCTCTGCAAGGCGCCGGCCATCATGTTAGCCTGAGGAGCGGGCAGGCCACCTTCGTCATAGCCTGGCTTGTGGGCCAGAATCATGATGGTCAGGCACACGAACACCGCCGACACCAAGGAACCGACCAGGGCGCTCCAGGCGATTTTCCGCGGGCTGGCGCCCAGCCAGTAGGCCATCTTGAAGTTGGTGACCAGCCCGCCGGCCATCGACAGGGCGGTGCAGACCACACCGCCGACCAGCAGGGTGGCCAGCATCCCACCGTCGCCCTTGGGCAGCCCGGCCACTGACAGCAGAACGGCTGTGATGATGATGGTGGTGACGGTCATGCCGGAGATCGGCGTAACCGAAATCATGGCGATGGCCCAGGCGGAGACCGTGGTAAACAGGAAGGCGATGACCAGGGCCAGGACAACCGAGACTAGAGTGAGCCAGTTGGCGTTCGCCATGTCGGCCAGCACCACGAAGCGGAAGAACACGGTCATCACTATGACGACTAACACTCCCAAGATCATCATGGTGGGATAGCTGATGTCCTGGTCGGTATGATCCGCCTTCGTGGGCGCTGCCCCCTTGGACTTAAACAGCCCGCCCAAGGCCTGCCTCAGCGCGGTTACGATTACTTTGCCCATCTTCAGGATCGAGAGCAGGCCGGCGGTGAAGATCGCCCCAATGCCGATGATACGCGGGTTCTGGAACCAGATGTCCTCGGCAGATGGCACCAAGGCATGTACCGAGAGCCCGGCCTCCACCGGCTTGATCTCCCAGCCGCGCCGTTCGTCCTTGAAGTTCCAGCCGCCGCCTTCCTCCTTGGCGGCTTTGACTTTTACTTTCTCGAGATTGTAGACGGCGTAGTCTTCGGCTTCGAACCGGGCTGCCAGTTGGGCTGCCAACTCCGCCTTACGGGCCTCACGCGCAACCTTAGCTTCTTCAGTCTCGCCATCCGGCGCCTTGCCTATAGCTGAGAGATCGTCCAGCAGGGTCTGGTCGCCTATCGGTAGTATGAAGCGGGCCTCAGGCTCTACTTCGCCCTCCTGGGATTCGAACGCCGGGTTGAGCTTCTGCAGCGTGTCGAAGTCCAGATTGCCGAGCAGGGGAGTAATTGCCAGTGCGGACATGAACGACCCGGCACAGATGATCGAGGCGTAACGCAAGCCGATGATGAAGCCCAGGCCCAGGTAGTAGGCCCCGGTGCCAATGGCGATGACTGCCTTGATCTTGGTGGTCAGGGTGGCGAACAGGCCTTCGGCGCCGAATGCCAGGACCTCGGTAGCCTTCTTGCCGACTGGGTGAAGGGCGGCGTGGCCGGTAGAGAAGACGTCGCTGAAGATCCGCAGGCCGGTGGCGAAGAATGTGTAGATCGCCGAGAGGATGAACGAGTAGATCAGGATCCAGGCCTGGGTGGTGCTGCCTGAGGCTCCGGTTACCAGAATCTCGTTAGTCGCGGTTGCTTCGGGGAAGGGCAGCTTGCCGTGCATCTCCTTAACGAAGTAGCGCCGGAAGGGGATCAAAAAGAGAATGCCCAGGATGGACCCCAGGAAGGGTACCAGGGCTATCTGGAGGAACAGTGACGTATTGCTCATCTCCAGGTTGGTGTTGAGCGCGAGGATATAGATGGCCGGCATGGTAAAGCAGGTGCCGCCGGCCACGTATCCCGATGTCGTACTGATAGCCAGGATGTAGACATTCTCGAGGATCGAACTGGCCCGCCCGCCCGCTTTGATTAAGAAGCCCGACAGGCCGACCGCCAGGATCGAGATGGGAATGGCGGTTTCGATTCCCTGCCCGGCCTTGAGCGCCAGAAAGGTCGCGGCCACTGAGAAGACGATGTTCATGATCAGGCCGAAGATGATCGCCCGGCCGGTCAACTCCGGGACTCGCATATCCGGCGGGATCATGGGGACGTAGGTCTCGCCCGCCTTGAGTTCGCGATAGGCGTTCTCTGGAAACTTGGTGGGCATCTGCGGTTCGGCCATGCGTGTTCCCTTTCTACTTTTAGAAGCCGTGGTCCGACGATACCACCGTGCGCCGTCGGTGAACCGCCGGTCTGTGAGCCGACAGGGTAACCTCTTAAGCGGGACGAGGGAAGTGTTCGCCCCGTCCCGCAACAGGCAAGATATCACAGGCGCCTGTCGCCGCCGTTCTGCTACTCAGCCTTGGTCTTGAAGTCCTTGCCGATCCAGCCTTTGGCCAGAATCAGCAGAACCGTCGAACACATGGCAATGCAGGCGAATATGAACCACATGAATTGCGTGTTCTGCTCGCCTTCTGCCGGGCAGTAGCGGTCCATCATCCAGCCAGAATAGAGCCACGGAACGAGGATCTTGGTGAGGAACCAGGGCAGTTGGGCGACTCCCATGTACATCCCGGTGCGCCCCTCGGGGGCGATCTCAGCGGCGTATTGGAGGAACCGAGGTTGCCACATCGCTTCGCCAATGGTCATGATGATAATGTACGGGAAGATGGTCCAAGGCGACGGGCCGATCACCAGCAGAAACGCCGGAGCTGCCATGATGAACGTCCCGAGGATCATCATCTTGTAGACTTTGGCCTTCTGGGTGATGGCGGTGATGATCGGAACCGCGATGAAGATGAGGATCGGATTGGCGTTCGCCGTAATCTCGAAGTACTTACCTATCCAACCTTCAAACGCACGGGAGATGTATTGCGGGAGAATGAGCCAATTGTACGTGAATAGCGTTTGTACCGGAATAAGTGCGAATATGAAGAAGAAGAACTTGACGTCAGATAGTGGGTGCCGGCCCAGCCAGTTGCGAGTCAGCGCGAACGCATTAAGTATGATCCACACCGCGATCAACCCCACTGCTATGTACCAGGCCAAGGCGTTTTGCAGGTGCAGATAGTTGGCGTCAATGGGACGCGCCAGCTTGAAGAAAATCATCGCAACCACGACCAGGGCAAACACATGTAAGTGAATCGGTGGTGATGCTTTGCTCTCGGGCTGGGCGGCGAGACTCGCCTTCTTAGAATCGTTCTTCTCCTCAGCTTCGGCGGTCTCGTTCGTCTCCTCTTCCGCCTTGATGGCTTCGGTCTCGGCCTTGGCCCTGGCAATTGCGCTGGCCACGGTCTTGCGTGACAGGATGAGCACCGTCGCCAGCAAGGCGAGCCCAGTGAACGCAGTGTACACCCAGTAGGCGCCAGGGATGCCCAGGCCGAGGAAATCATCGTCACGCAGTAAGAACGCGAAAGTCGGCAGCCAACCTCCCAGGTTCATCAGGGCATACAGCATCGCGAAGCCCATTGCGGCGGTCTTTGGCGTGGTGAACTGGCGCACTCCGGCATAGGCTGCAGGCTGGTACATGCCGTAGCCGATCACCACAAAAAGAATGCCTAGCAGTGTGACCGTGTGTAGCGATGACCAAAGGCCAGCCGGCTCCAGCCCGAGCACTGTCGGCGCGGCGGAGATCAGCACTCGCCCGCCGAGCATGAGCACAAACGCGCTGATCAACGCAAAGCGCACGCCCCACTTGTCAGCCACGAACCCGAAGATCAACATGGCAAAGGTGATGCCGCTCGTCAGCAGCATCACACTGTTGTGCGAATGCACGTCCGGTCGATCCACCCCTTGGAATATGAAGTCGGAGAAGTGGATAGCCAGGTAGCCCAGCATGCCGAAATAGACCATGCCCTCCAGCACATAGGCGAGGTTGATTCCCCACAACGCGCGCGGAGCGTGCGCCAGGTCGATGAAGGGCTGGGTAATCTCGCGGAATGGGCTCTTCTCTGCTTTGATGAATTCGTCGCTCATGTCAGTGGGCTACCTTCTCTTGCGCGGGTCGATTCGATGCAGTAGGCTCGGTTCGGAGCGTGGCAGGTATAGGCCGATGCCGTGGGGCGACTCGCGGCCCGGGGCACTTCCGGCGCTTGCTGCTGCCTCCGGTGCCGACCGGGCCACCGGTTCATTGCGTGACAAGAGTAGCAGTTTGGCCGCGCGGTGAAAAGGCCGGCCCAGGCGTCAGGCGTTTCGTGAACGGCCTGTTGCCTACGTGGCCGGCGCGTCGGTGCCGGTGGCGGTGTCCGTCTTCTCCAGCCGGCTCTCTTTCTGAATCACGCCACGGAAGACAACGATCAGAATTGGCGTTGCGATGGAGATGCTCGCCAGGATCAACCACATAAACTGCGGGCTCTGGGTAAACGGCAGGCTGGCCGCTATCTCCGGTGTGGTGGTGTCCGGGCAATACCTGTCCAGCAGGTTCCCTGACAGCGGGCCTTCAACCATGCGGGCGAAGAACATGGGCAGGGTGGACAGCCCCATGTAGGAGGCTTCCCGGTTCTTGGGCGCAATGGCGGCCGTGTACTCGAACAGCCGCGGCGACCAGATCACCTCGCCGATCGAGAACATGATGATCTGGGCGACAATGAGCGTGTAGTATCCCCTGACTATGGCCTCCGGATCAGTCCCGAACAGCAGGCTGGGCGGGATAACGGGGATGAGCACCGATGCCGCGGAGATGCACATCCCGACAAACATGACGTTGAACAGTTTGAAGCGGGCCACGATGGGCGTCGAGATGACCAGCCCGATGCAGATGACCCAGCCATTGAGCGAGTTCAGCGTGCCTACGGGCGCTTCGGGTCCGATAACGCGCAAGTAATACTTGGGACTGATAGCGTGCCAGTGCTCAAAGACCAGCTTGACGCCAACCACGATTAGCAGGAAGAGCATGAAGCGCCAGAAGGCCGACTCCCGGATCACGCTCCAGGCGATGACCAGCGGGTTCTCCCACCGGTCCTCCGAGGATTCGGCCTCGTCGTCGGTCTCCGGCTGCTCCGATGAGTCGGCGGCCGTAGCTGACGCCTTCTCTTCGCGCCAGGCGTCGTCGGCCAAACTGATCCGCTTGCGCATCAACACCATGATGGTCACCCAGCAGAGGATGCTGAGCACCGAGCCCATCATGAACACCCCGCGGTTGCCGTACTCGGTGCCGCGGGCGATGTCTAGCGCCGGGCCGGCGATGATCACACCGACGTTCCAGAGGAAATAGAGGAGATTAAAGCCGGCAGTCCGCGTCTGCTTCGTGGTGTAGCGCTTGGTGGCCGCCACCAGCACGGGCGTCATGATGGCCGTTCCCACCATGATCAGAAACAGGGCCGGAATCACCACCGCTTGGGCCGTGAAAGCGCTGATCATCAGGCGCGAGACGACCAGCACGATCACGGAGATGAGCAGCGTTCGACGTATGCCCAGCGCGTCTCCGATGAAACCGGCCACGAAGCCGACCGCCGTGTAGGCCGCCATGAGCACGCCGTACCAGTTGCCGGCGGGTCTGTCGCCGAAGCCCAGGTTCTCGCTGAGGTAGAGAATCAGGGCGGGGATCATCGCGAAGTACGCGACCCCGTCCAGCAGGTTGACCAGTTGGACTACCCAGAAGTCGCGCGAGGCGGCTTTGAGTTTGCTGAACTCCCGGAAGTAGTCCCGGATAGCATTGGCCACGCCAGGGTTGGATGCTACGTCCGACACGTCAATCTTCCTCCGGACACAACGCCTCCCTCGACGACGCCGACCTGCTTAATGATTCTGGCTTGGCTTACTTCTTCTGCTTGCCCCACAGCTTGGCCAGTTCGATCAGCACCTTGACCGAGGCTTCCATCTGCTCCAGGCAGGCGAACTCCAGTTCGGAGTGGAAGTTGTGCATGCCGACCGAGAGGTTGGGGGTGGGCAGGCCCATTTCGCTTAGCCGCGATCCGTCGGTGCCGCCGCGGATGGACTCAAACTCTGGCTCGACGCCGGTGGCCTTGATGGCCTTGGCGGCCAGTTCGACCGCCCGGGGTTCCTTCTGGAGATGTTCGAGCATGTTGCGGTACTGCTTGGTGACTTTTACGTTCACCTTGGCCCGGGGGAACTCGGCCATCAGCGTGGAGGCCACGTTCTTGAGCATCTTGGCCTGCTCTTTGAGTTCCGCCGTCACAAAGCTGCGCAGCAGAATGCGGATCTTCACCTCCGGCACACCGCCCTCAATGGTGTAGGGGTGCATGAAGCCATCTTTGCCGCAGGTCGTTTCGGGTGCCAGCCTGTGCCACGGGAGCCGGTTGATGAACTCCCCGGCCAGTCGGATGGAGTTGATCATCTTGCCGGTGGCCAGCCCGGGGTGGATGTTGTAGCCGGTGATGGTGACGGTGGCCAGGTCGGCGGAGAAGGTCTCGTTCTCCAACCCGCCGGCGCCCTCGCCGTCCAGCGTGTAGGCGGCGGTGGCGTTGATCTTCTTGATGTCGACCTTGTCGCAGCCGCGGCCGACTTCCTCGTCGCAGGTGTAGACCACGCGGATCGGCCCGTGCTTGATGCGCTTGTTGGCCATCAGTTCGGCGGCGGCCGTCATGATCACCGCCACGCCGGCCTTGTCGTCGGCGCCCAGCAGGGTGGTGCCGTCGCTGGTGATGATGGTCTTGCCCTTGAGCTCGGCCAGCCCGTCGGTCTCGGCCACCCGGATGACCTTGCTCTTGTCACCGGGCAGCACGATGTCCTGGCCGTTGTAGTTCTTGTGGATGATCGGCTTGACGTTCTTGCCGCTGGCTTCGGGAGAGGTGTCCTGGTGGGAGAGCCAGGCGATGGTCGGGGCCTTGACGTTGCCGGGGATCGTGCCCATGACAATCCCCCACTTGTCCATACCGACGTCCTCCAGGCCCAGCGCCTCAAGTTCCTGTACCAGTATCCGGCCCAGGTCCTTCTGGCCTGGCGAACTCGGGTAGTCGGTGGTCTCCTCGACAGCCGTCGTCTCAATCTGTACGTAGCGGCAGAATCGATCAAGTAGCGTGTCCACAGTACACATCTCCCGAAGCAAGAAGATCCTGATTCAAACTCATTCCCATCATGGGTTTTCAAACGCAGCCGGGCGGCCGGCGCGGTCGTGTCCCCGGTCGGTCTGCTGCGGCAGGTTAGCTTTGTACGCGCTGGCCGGGCTTTTCGCAACTTCTCACCCGCCTGGCCGGCTCGCGGAGGCGCAACCGTCTCAGAGGCAGGAGGTTATCGTAAGCGATGTTCGCGGAGAGGGCGGAACTGGAGGCGTCGCCGGTCGCGGCGGTTTGCGAGCCGTACTTACGCCGTCAACGGCAATCGCGTACACTCTCGGCCACGCCAACACCCTCTGGCTGGGCGAGATACGCAGTCGCAGGGAGATCACGATGGCCACTCAGGCCGGCCACACCGTGGCCATGCTCAGTTCGTTCGTACCGCGCCGATGCGGCATCGCCACCTTCACCCATAACCTGTCCGATGCCATCACGGGCAACGGTTCCGGGACGGGCGGCGAAAGCGGTACCCGAGTAGTCGTGGCCGCCATGAGCGATCGCGAGGGCGAGTACCATTACCCTGCGGAAGTGTTCACCGAGATTTATCAACCGCGGCGCGAGGATTATCGTAACGCGGCGGAACTGCTCTCCACCAGCCGGGTGGACCTGCTCTGCTTGCAGCACGAGTACGGCCTGTTCGGCGGAGAACAGGGCGAGTACCTCTTCGAGTTGCTCGACCGGGTCCGCAAGCCGGTGGTCACCACGCTGCACACCATTCTCAGCCAGCCATCGGCCAAGCAACTGGAGGTGTTACGGCGGGTCTGCGACCGGAGCAGCGCCGTGGTGGTCATGGCGGAGCGGGCCCGGGCGCTCCTGGCTGAAGTCTACGGCGTGCAGGCGGAGCGGGTGACGCTGATCCACCACGGTACGCCCGATGTGCCCTTCAACGACACCGAGCCGTTCAAG
>JANQGB010000659.1 GCA_028277545.1 Phycisphaerae bacterium
TCTTCGACCTGCTGGGTACCAGTTCACTCAAGCCGGCGGTGTGCGGCGGCTGGACCACCGATCTGGGCCCGGCCTGCACCTATCCCCTGGCAGCGGCCGACGCAGGCGGCTGGTTCGGCCTGGGACCGGACTTTGACCTGTCTTCGGCACCCTCAGGCTCGGTTCGACTCAAAGGGCTGGCCTTCGATCTGGGGCGGGCGACGGGGCAGTCCGCAGTGGTTCTGCGCGGCAGACTTACCGGCGGGCTGCCGCTGCCTGCCGCGGTCGAAATCGTGCTGGACCGCAAGGCCGATCGATTGGCAATCCTGCAGGCCACGAATTTCCCCTGCCGCGCCGGGCAGAAGGTCGGCCAGTACCTGGTGACCTACGACGACGATGAAACTGTCGTTGTGGACCTGGTATATGGCCGAAACGTACTGGCCTATACCGATCTGACTGCGGCGGCTGAGGCGCCTATCGTGTGGACGGGCCGCAACGCCGCAGGACAGGGGGTGGCACTTCGCGCCCTGATCTGGACCAACCCACATCCGGGCAAGGTTATTCGCTCGCTGACAGCCGCGACAGCGGATGCCGCCGGCTCACTTATGGTGTTGGGCATCACCGGACTGATCGACTCGACAGACCGGCGATAGCAGCGGGGCGTCACGCAGCGGGCGGCGATCTTCAGTCGCCGGGTGCGGTGTTGTCATCGTGGAGAACGGTTCCGTCGTCGGAACTGTCCCGAACGGCGCTGCCCAATCGGCGAAACATGTCGCGCAGGTCACGCAGGCCGCCCAGGGCGAACCACACCGTGGTAACGGTGCCCAGCACGAAGGCCATCCACAAATAGGCATGCCAGAAACGCAGCCAGGACTCGGTCTTGACGTCGTAAACGATGTTATAGATCGTGCCCACCACGAACACGCCGGTCCAGCCCAGAATCCAGGAGATGAAGACGGTGTAGACCACCTTGTCCCACCGGCTGAATTCCTTACCCATCCGTAGCATACGCCAGCCGGTCTGGACCGGGGCACTGCTGGCGGCGCTGTCGTCGGCCACAGCGAATTCGCCGCGGTGCAGAATGCGGTCCAGGTTGACCCGGGGCTTCCTGGAAAGCAGTGAGACAACCACGTAGCTCGCGATAGCTGACATCATGGCCACGAAGAACATGCGCTGGCCGTCCAGGTTCAGGACGTGTTCGAGCACACTGTGTGCAGCGGCCGGCAGGCTCAGGCTGCGCAGGAAACTGGCGGGGCCCTCCTGCCGGATCACAATGCCGGTGACTGCCAGGATCGAACCGACAATCATGGCCGCCCAGGCACCCGATGTCGTGCCGCGTCTCCAGTACAGGCCGCCGACTATCACCGATCCGGCCCCACCGAGATAGATGCCGCCGGTGATGGCGAAGAACATCAGGATGTACTCGGTCTGCTGGAACCACAGGCTGAAGCAGAAGATGAACACCGCCACGCCACAGGCGGACAGGCGCAGCAGCATAAGATGGTGTTTCTGGGAGAAGGGGCGCTTGCGGAAAGGCAGGACCACGTCCTGGATGAAAATGCTGCCCCAGGAGTGCAGATACGTATCGTGCGTGCTGACGAAGGCGGCCAGCATCACGGCGCACAGGATCCCCATCACTCCCGCGGGCAGAAAAGCACTCAGCGCGATCGGCACGGTCATCTGCTTCTGGATCTGCTCGCTCTCGATGCCGGTGAGGGTTGACTGAGCCGCCGCCACTTGATCCGCGAAATCGGGATGATGCAGGAAGGTGTAGGCGCAGATGGGCATGAACAGGATGAGCATGTTCTGGATGATGACGCGCCAACTGCCCAGCACCCCTCCCATCCGGGCTTCGTGAGGAGTGCGTGCCGAGCAGTTGTAGCCCGCGGTCCCCTGCCAGGCCCTGGTCATATAGAACGAGCCGAACATCGCGATCAAGAAGAAGTAGACGTCAAACCCTTCAACGTCGGTTATGCGCAGCGGATTGACCAGCGAGGCGTTCTCGGGAGCCATGGCCAGGGCTTCGGAGATCTGTGTCCAACTGAACTGCCTGCTGAGCACTATGAAGATGAGCAGGAACGCCGAGAGGCAGAACAGCCCCTGGACGAAGTCGGTGACGATGACCGCGATCTGCCCACCCAGAAAGGTGAAGGTCAGCGAGACGCCGAGCAGCAGGACCATGATGGACACGAAGGTGGACAGCTCGGCGCCCAGGACATTCAGGTGCTCGGGCAGGCCGCAGAAGTAGATGAAGAACCGCGCCCCCACCGCGGGGAAGATGCCGAAGTTGACAATGCCCGAGCAGAAGGCCAGCAGCCCGGCGAAGATGCGGAAGTTGCGGCTGTAGCGCATCTCGAAGAATTGGGCCATGGTCATGGCCCGAGTGCGGCGGAATCGGTAGATGACCCAGCCGGTCAGAGCGATGAAGAACCCTATGGCCAAAACCGGCACATCCCACCACTGAGCGGCGAAGCCGGCGGCGTAGAACTTCTCGTACGCGGCCACGATGCTGATGGCCCCGATCTGGGCGGCGGCTTCGGAGACGGTAATCACATACCGCCCCGCCGACCGACCAGCCGCCAGGAAGTCCGCAACGCTCCGCGTGTAACGGCGGGTGAGGAACGCCAAGGCCGCTACCAGCGAGAACAACGCTGCAACGACTCCCCAGTCCACGGGCTGCATGTTCATCTAGGCCACTGTCTCTTTCGCAAGCTTGCTGACACCGTCGTCCCGGCCAATTCAGGTTCGCCAGTATATCCGCCGACGTGTAAACACGCTGACCGCCAGCGCCAGCAGCAGCGTCTTGAGGCACGCCCATGCAACGCCGCACCAGGGCGGCGACGGCAGAACCGTGATCCAGCCCTGCACGGCTGCTTCCGCGCCGATCAGATACAGAACCGGCTTGAACAGGCTGTTGACTCCGGAGTAGGCAATCATCGGGTTCTGCCCGGCGTCGATCAGCAGGCGAAGCCACCGCCTCCTGGCCAGTACGTCGATCAGCACCGAGAGTGAGATCAGAACCAGGATAGCCAGCGCCGTGGTAACGAAATAATAGCTCAGAGTCGAGGGGTCTTTCTTGATGCCGCCCTCGTACGGCTCGAACAGCAAACCCAGTGCCAGCCAGAACGCCGCCCAGCCATACAGGCGATGCAGCAGCCTCTCGTATGCGTTTCCTGGACGGGACAACAACGGCCAGACTATCGCACACAGCCCCAACGCGATGAAGGTCGTACCCGTCAGCCAGCGTGCCTGTAACCCGACCAGCAGCAACAGAACCATGACTGGCCCGAACAAAGCGACTAGGCCCGTTCGCACCGCCGACCATCCCGGTTCACGATCCGGTTCCTCGGGCGGTGCGTTCATCCAACGCAAAATCAAGTCACCCACGATTGTGCCGGGGATGACGATGAACAGGTATTTCTGGTAGTCGAGTCTGTATATCCACGGCGCCGGTGACCAGTTCCACACCGTGTTTACCCATCCTTCCGCCTCGTGGCCCAGGCGGAGGGCGAGAAATAACCCAAGGAAGCCCAACCGCAGTAACCAGTTGTTACGCGATACCAGCCAGATGGCCGACGACAGGACCGCCATATTGGTCAGCACCACGATGATGATGTCACTGCGGTACACCGAGAAAGACTCGGGGAGATTGGGGCGTTCGGCGTAGCGCAGGATCGACAACAGGGCGACCGCCCCGATCCAACCGATCGCTCGTATCGCGTATCGCGCCCGCCGGCTCCAGGACTTGGGCAACCGGGCCAGGATCGGGAAGAGCAGCGCGAATCCGGCCAGGCTCAGCAGCCAGGTTATTCTGCCGGGGTGCCCAGCCATGCCCATGGCCCGGATGTGCTGGTCGTAGATGGCGAACATGCCCAGCAGGAGGCCGCGCTGGCCGACGTAGAGGGCCAGCTCCCACCGCCTGGCTCCCCTGGCAATCCGCCGGGACAGCGCCAAAGGCATCGACGCTCCCATGGAGAACAGGAAGAACGGAAACACCAGGTCCACCCAGGTGAGCCCGGGTAATGCAGGATCAAACGCGTGGCCTGGCGGCGGCAGCTGAGCGTGGTACATCCACGTCGGCAGAACACCAAACGGAACCAGGCCCGAGAGGGCCATGGTCAGAATCGCCAGGCCCCGCAGGGCGTCCAGGGCGTCGAAGCGCCGGCTGGCGGAGTCCGACGCCGGCAGGTTGTCCACTCTTTCGGGCTGGGGCATGGCTTGCTGCCGTAGTAATCCCCACTCACCTCCGCGTGATCGACCGCAGGCTTACGGCATGTGGAGGGACAAAGCAAGCAAACTGCCCGGCAGTGCGCAAGAGTGCGGCGCACGCGGAGTTAACAGGTGCCGGTTACGGGGAGATAGCCGACAGAAGGCGCCCACAGGATCACAACGCGCCGGTACCTGCCTTCACTCAACCGTGAATTCCACCTTTTCGGATTTGAGATCGAACAGTTCGGCCTGCACCCAGTACTCTCCCGGTTCCCGAATGTTCTTGGCGAACTGCTGAAGATCCAGGTTGAAGTGGCCATACAGAAGATAACCGCCACCGTCGTCGTCCGGCGTCCTGGGCGGCTGGGTGTGCCCATCCTTGACCGGGCGCCCCGGCGCGTCGGTCTGGTCCGGTTTGCCCGCCCGAATCACGATGCGGGTCAGCGGCGCTCCGCCGGCGCGTTCGTTACGTGCCCTGTCGACCCCGTACTTGCCATGAAGAATGATGGGCTTGCCCAGGGCGTAGACGTCACCCTCTGGCGGCGGAGCCAGGCAAATGGTCAACCCCGGGC
>JANQGB010000727.1 GCA_028277545.1 Phycisphaerae bacterium
GCCGCGGCCACCACTGCAGAGCGTGGTGTCGATCACCTACACCGACGGCCACGGCCAGGCACAGGTGATGGACCCGGCGGACTACCAGGTCGATGCCGACTCGGAGCCGGGGCGAATCGTGCCGGCCTACGGCACCACCTGGCCGACCACCCGGGAGGAGCTCAACGCCGTCGTGGTGCGGTACACCGCCGGCTACGCCACGCCGGCAGCGGTGCCGGCCAAGGTCAAGCAAGGGATGAAACTCCTGCTGGCCCACTGGTACGAACACCGCGAGGCGGTGCTGATCGGCGTCACCGCTCGAGAGCTGCCCGCCGGCGTGCGGTCGCTGTTCTGGGCGGAGGCGGTACCGGAGTTCGCGTGATGGCCAGCAGTGTCGAGCTCGAAGTCAACGTCAAGGTTGGCCCGGCGTTTCGGATCTGCCTGGACGTCATTGACCTGGCCGTCGAGCTGCTGGACCTGATTCCCGACTATCACCGGGCCGAACGCGGCGAGCTGGAATCCCGGCTGCACAACGTAGCCGAGGTGCTCAGCGACGGATTGAGGACGGAGCGGTGCAAGCCGGACGACTCAGAACCCGGGTAGCGATCCAGTCGAAGACTGAGACCCGTGACGCCGCCGGCGGCGTCACGGAGACCTGGACGACGGAGGCCACCAGGTGGGCGGAAGTCGTCCAGTCAGGAGGCAGAGAGTTCATGAACGCCGCCCAGGTCAACAGCGACCTGACCCACGTGTTGCGACTGCGTCACTATGCCGGACTCACCACCTCGCACCGGATCCTGCTGGAGGGCCGGGCGCTGAACATCCTGGCCGTGGTCAACGTGGGCGAACGGAATCGCGAGCTGCTGGTGACCTGTAAGGAGGCCGCCTGATGGCCGACGGCGTGGACATCTCGGTGCTGGGTGACAAAGAGCTGGAGCGGAAGCTCAAGCGACTGGCGGGGGCAGCCCAGCGGAAGGTCGTGCGCCAGGCACTGCGGGCCAACGCCAAGCGGACTCACCAGCGGATCCTGGGCAAGATCCAGGGTGACCCGATCAAGTCGCGGACCGGGAGACTGCTGGCCGCCTGGAAGGCCACCAAGCCCAAGGCGGGTAAGCGCAGCCGCAGCCGGCTGCAGGTGGTCGTGCCGCTGCCCGACCGCTCGGTCCTGGGCCTGACTGACGACCAGGGCTACTACCCGACCGCGTTGGAGTACGGGCGACGGGACGGCTCCATGCCGGCCCGTCCGTACATCCGGCCGGCCGTGGACGAGAAGCGTACCGAGGAGTTGCGGCAGATCGGGCGGGACATCGGCCGGGGGATCGAGCGTGAGGCCCGCAAGTCGTGAGCGTCGAGGCCGCCCTGTACGCGGAACTGACCGGCAACGCCGGCGTGGCCGCGTTGGTGGCGGATCGAGTCTATCCCGACGTCGCTCCGTCTTCGGCGGATCTCCCGCGGCTGACCTATCAGCGGATCAGTACGGGGAGGCATCCGCACCTGGCCGGTGCCAGCGGGCTGGTCTCACCGCGCTTCCAGGTCATCTGCTGGGCGTCGTCGCGGGCCTCGGCGGGCGTGGTAGCCGACGCGGTCCGCGAGGCCCTGGACGGCTTCAGCGGGACACTTGGCAGCGGAGGTAATACGGTGAATGCCCGCGGCGTCTTCCTGGACGGGCAGGGAGCGGACTACGCCCCGCCCACCGAAGGCGGCGAGATCGGCGTGTACTCGGAACGATTGGAGTTCATCATCTGGCACCGCGAAACCGTGCCAGCACACTGACAGGAGTTTGAGCGATGGCATCGGACGCTGTGGACATCGGCCACGGGCTGGAGATCGACTTCGGGACCTCGGGGTTTACGGCCCAGATCACCGACGTCACGCCGCCGGAATCCAGCCGCGCTGCGATCGACACCAGCCACCTGGGTACCTCCGGCGGCAAGACCTTCATGCCGGCGGACCTGGTCGACAACGGCGAGCTCGAGATCGAGTTCCATTTTAACCCGGACACGGATCCGCCCATCGATCAGCCGGCCGAGACCATCACCATCACCTGGCTGGGGCCGGACGATGCCGCGGGGGCGACCTGGGCGTTCAGTGGCTTCATGACCAACTACCGGCCCGGGGCCATGGTGAGTGAAGAGAAAATGGGCGGCACGGCGGTCGTAAAGGTGTCGGGTGACATCACGCGCACGCCGGACGCCGTGTAGGAGGTGCTTCGTGAAGGTGCGACTGTTACAGACCATCCAGGGCGTCGGTAAGGCTGGCGATGAGAAGGCCTGCGACGCCAGGCAAGGTCACCACTGGGCGGGCCGGGGGATGGTCAAGATCCTGGAGCACGACCGTACGGCCGGCGCAAAGCCATGCACGCCGGCCAGGCAGAAGGCCAAGAAGAAGACGAGCAAGAAAGGCGCGACCACATGAGCCTGGCGGACCAGATCAAAGCGGCCTCCCGGAAAGTCGTCCTGGTGTCGACTCCCGAGTGGGGAA
>JANQGB010000745.1 GCA_028277545.1 Phycisphaerae bacterium
ACTTCGACACCGGCAGACCCAGCAGGGTCATGACGGTTACCGTCACTGCGGCGCAGATGCTGGGTGCCACGCTGGAGGGCAGCGCCGGCATCGAGACTCTGGCCGGCATCTCCTCGAGCGGAATGGCTGCGGCGATCACCACCAGCATCTGCGCCGCAGTGACGGTAACCGTCATGACCCTGCTGGGTCTGCCGGTGTCGACCTCGCAGGCCGTCGTAGGCGCGATTGTCGGCGTGGGCATGGTCAGCGGTGCGCCGGACTTCACCGGGCTGCCGAAGGTGATCATCTGCTGGGCGGCAACGCCGATTGCGGCCGCCGTGTTGGGCTGCGCCGGGTATACGCTCCTGGGCCTGGTCATGAATCGGCTGCACATCAGCATGCTGACGCGGGACCGACTGCTGTGGGGCGCACTGGTCGTGGTGGGTGCCTACGGTGCCTACGCCCTGGGGGCCAACAACGTCGCCAACGTCACGGGCGTCTACTACGGCACGGGCCCCTTTCAAAGCAAAGCCCTCCTGGCCTTCATAGGCGGGCTTAGCATTTCCCTGGGTGTACTGACCTATGGCCGCCGGGTGATGGAGACCGTGGGCGCCGACCTGGTACGCCTGGACGCCTACGCTGCGCTGGTCGCCGTGTTCTCCCAGGCGGTCACCGTACACATCTTCGCCGAGATCGGAGTGCCGGTCTCCACGTCACAGGCCCTGGTAGGCGGCGTGATTGCGGTCGGCGTCATGCGCGGAACACGTAGCATCCACAGCTCCGTGCTCAAGAACATTGCTCTGGGCTGGATACTTACGCCGGTAATCGCCGGCCTGCTGGCCGGCGGCGCGGGACGCCTGTTCGTGGCATAGCGCAGCGGCGCGGCCTGCAACGGACGCCGTGAGTTCACTTGTCTGAGGTGAGAACGGTATCGGTTTCGCGGGCCGCGGCGTCGGTCGTCGGGTTCGGGGTGGGTACCGCACTGGACCTGCTGGCACACTGTACGAAGACTTCCACAATGGCCGGGTCGAACTGCCGCCCCGCTTCCTCCCGAATTCGCTCGACGGCCTCGTCATGGGAGAGAGCCGGCCGGTAAGGCCTGGGCGACCTCATCGCCACGTAGGCGTCGGCCACGGCGATAATCCTGCTCTCCAGCGGGATGGCATTGCCCTTCAGCCCGGAGGGGTACCCTCCGCCGTCGAAGTGCTCGTGATGGTGACGAACGATGGCTGCCAGCCGGTCCATCTCATCGACGGCCTCGATGATGTCGGCCCCGATGTTGCTGTGTTCCCGTACCTGCTTCCATTCGCTCTCCCGCAGCCGCCCGCGCTTCTTGAGCAACCGGCCCGGCAGTCCGGCGTTGCCGATGTCGTGCACCAGGCCGGCAACTCGCAGCAGCTGCAGTTCCTCCGCATCCTGCTGCCCCATGGCAGTGGCCACCTCGACGGTGATACTGCTGACCCATTCGGCGTGATCGCGCCTGTAGGCGTCGTGGG
This sequence comes from Phycisphaerae bacterium, assembly GCA_028277545.1. Classification (GTDB taxonomy): domain Bacteria; phylum Planctomycetota; class Phycisphaerae; order UBA1845; family UBA1845; genus JANQGB01. The sequence goes on from JANQGB010000745.1 coordinate 1,476, forward strand.
CGTGGATGGTCCGGCAGAGGGCTTCGACCAGGCCGCAGAGGCGGTTCGTCGTTCCCTCGTAGGCGGCACAGTTCTGCAGGGCGGCAGCGCCGATCGACGAGAGGGCTGACAGTATGGTGCGCTGGCGTTCGGACAGCTCCGCACCGTCGGTCGAGTCTTCCGCCTCGATGACACCCACCATCTGGCCGTAAGCCACCAGCGGCAGGCGTAGCACCGACGTCTCGTAGCATCCGCACACAGTCTCGATCTGTCCCGGCTTGATGCAACGACTCCCTTCCAGCCGGCCCGAGGCACCAAGCGCATCGGCCCAGGCCTGGGCATGCTCACCGGGTGGCAGGCGGTCGTCATCGCACCCGATGGAGACAATCGGATCCAACTGCTCGCCACCCTCGACAAACAGATACAGGCGAGCCGAGGGCGACTTGAGCACCGAGGCAACCTGCTGCACCACGTCGCTGGCCACGCGATGCTTGTCCGGCATGACCTGCAGGACCGAGAACGTGGAGCCCATCAGCGCCAGAGCGTCCCTATCGACCGTGTCCTCGCGCGACTCCTCCGCCGAGTCGTTGTGGGCAGCCTGCTGCGTAGGGCCGGCAGTGCTGCGCGGGCCGCCGGCGTCCGCCTGGGCCGCGACCACGGAGTCACGCCCGTTACGTTTGGCTGCATACATCGCGGCATCGGCGTGGCTGATCAGGCTCTCCGAGTCGGTCAGCCCGCACTCGTGCAGTTCGGCAACGCCAAAGCTGGCGGTGACCGAAATCGGCACACCTTCGTAAACCAGCTCGTCGCATCTAAGAGCATCACAGATCTGTTGGGCAATTCGCGTGGCCTGATCCAGACGGGTGCCGGGGAGGACGATGGCGAACTCCTCACCGCCGAAGCGGGCGACACTGTCCGACTGGCGAACCAGGCTGGCCAGGCGATCCGCAGTGTTGCAGAGGGCCGCGTCACCCGCATTATGGCCATAGGTGTCGTTCAGCACCTTGAAGCGGTCCAGGTCGACCATGATCAGCGAGAGTGGCGTGCCGGCCCGCCGGGCAAAAGCGGTCTCACGGGCCAGGGTGTCGACGAACGGCCGCCGATTGGACAGGCCGGTCAGTGGATCAAGCGTGGCATCCGCACACAATCGCGCCCGTTCCACGCGGATCTGCTCTTCGACCTCGGCCAGCTTACCGGCACAACCTTCCAGCTCAGCGATGGCCAGCCGCTTCCGCGGCTTATCCTGGTGAGGCGAAGTCAGTTGACAGATTGCCTCGCGCAGGTGGCTGACATCACGCTGCAACCGCCAGCGCAGTACGGCAGCCAGCCAGATCGCCATGGCCAGGCTCACCGAAACCAGAGCCAGCCACATCCAGTAGGGCACCTGCGTAGTGACCGCGGTCGGCGCCGTCGGGTTCGATAGTCTGCCCGCCACCGTCTCCGGCGACGGGTGGCAGAATATCGCCGCAGCAGCAGCAACCAGGCAACAGATGCAGCAGAGCAGAAGGGTCCGCTGGAAGCTGGCCATCATTATCCCCTGTCAATCCCCTTAGGCCGTCAGGCCGGCTCCACCTCGCGAGCCGCCAATCCCACGACGTCCGTAGTGCTACCCACCTCGGCCTCGGTTATTCGGCCCTGAAACCGGACCCCACACTGGAAGCCGGTACCGTTCTTCATCTGGCGACACCACGCAACTACGCCCTGCACCCAGCATGACTCCTTGATGGTGTTGAGCAACACGTGGATCACCTCCCCGCGGAAGAGGGGATGATTGCCCTGCAGGCAGGCACCAGCCTTCGACAGGTTCTGCACCGTGCAGGAGAAACTGTCCGGCGTGCCGCTGACGCCGCTGAGGCGGCCGGCGTATACACAAACGGCATCGACCCTTCCGTCACAGTCGAACCGGTTCGAGCGATAACGCTGTTCGCTCCGGCGTGCGTCCTGGGCCCGATGTTCGTGCTGCGTCGCCAGCGTGTCCTCGCCGTGGCTGTCCCCGCTGACCGCCCAATCATCAGTAAGCCGCGTCCCGTGCCTGCCGCACAACGATTCCCAGCAAGCCAGCAGATCGGCATCGAAGACACGACCCGCCAACCTGTTGAGTACACGATTGGCCTCTGCCGGGGTGAGTGCTGTTCGGTAGGTTCGCGGACCGGTTATGGCATGGAACGAATCCACAATCGCCAGGATCTTGCTGCCCACGTCCAGGTCATTCGCGGTCAGACCCAGGGGGTAGCCGCGACCATCGGGCCGCTCGTGGTGCTGAAGGATGATCCTCCGCGCGGCGGGCGTCAGTCGCTCATCAGCGTCCAGCAGTCTCACGGACTCCACGGGGTGCTGCTGAACGAGTACGGCTTCTTCAGGTGTCAACCTCCCCGGCTTGTTCAATACGGAGGAGTCGATGGCCAGCTTGCCGAGATCGTGGAGCATGGCAGCCAGTCCCAGATCACGAAGCGCCTGGTGATTCTCCCCCACCACCCTGACCCCCAGGGCAATCGACAGCATGGATACGATCATCATGTGGCTGGCTGTCGACCGGTGGTGGGCGGCCATCTGCATCAGGTACGGTGCGACGGCCTGGTCAGCGATGATTCCCTCCACGATGGCATCCATGAACCGCGACGCGCGTCCCAAATCCGCCTCCGAGGATGGCGCGTCAATGAGATCCTGCGCCAGCCTCTGCCCCGCACGATGGGCGATCTCGACCTTGGCCAGTGGCTCCACTACGTCGCTGAGCATGAAGTCGGAAACACGGCTCTCGAGCTGCGGCCCGTGGGCGCGCAGTTGAGCCGCGTCGACATACAC
>JANQGB010000882.1 GCA_028277545.1 Phycisphaerae bacterium
CACGTCCAGATACATGCCGCAGGAGCGCGACCAATCTGACGGGCGGGATGGCGTCACCACCACGGTCACCGGTTGGCCGTTGCCATCGGCGTCGCCGTCTATCAACACGTCATCCCACAGGTTCACTTCGATGCAGCCCGTCTCGAAGAGAGTATCGCAAGTGATGTTAATGACGTCCGGCTCTTCCGACTCGTTGGCGGCGATCCAGGCCAACGCCTCGCGAATGTTGGCGAACTTGCCCGGAGCGCCGCCAATGCCATCCACCTCGACTCGATTGTCGAGCGCGAACTTGGTGGCGTCGCCGCGGAAGACATGGTTGCCGTCAGTGGGGGTCGCGCTGTAGTCGTCCCACACGACAGTGCCGGACATGCCCGCATCGAAGAGAAAACTCTGGCTGCCCATCGGAACCCACGCGTTGAGGCCAGGTTGGTAGTTTTGATCCCACACGAAGCTGTCGGTTCCGAGAGTGTGATTGACGGTGACTCCCACACCAGCGACGTTGGGGCTATCCTCGTCGCAGGTGACGTAGACGCGGTACCAGCCTGAATTCGGCAGGTCCGGCAGATAAGTGCAGGTCTCGTTCCGGGAGCTTGTCACCCAGCGATAGCGGCAGCTTCCCTCCCGACAGCCGGGCGCGTGGCTGTCATATTGCGAGCTGCCGGTCATACCACTGTCGGTGTAGTACGGCGCCCCGTCATCGGTCTCGACGATGTGCTCGGTGACATCGATGTTCTCGATCAGGCGCGTGCGTCTGATGCCTTTGACCGCGCTGGCAGTTCCGATGACGGTCCTCCAGCGATGGACGATTCCGTAAGCCGTCCCCCGAGCCTCGTAAACCTCGTGCTCACCCCAGCCATCGCCGGACACGTAGAGATAGGTGTGCCCTCCGGAGTCGTCGCTGTACCGGTAGACAATGGCGTCACCGTACAGCAGATCTGCCCGATCGACCTCGTACCAATAGCTGCCGGGCGTCTGGATCAGGCTGGCAGTCGAGTAGGGGCCGTGGTAGTTGACCCGGTACGGCGTCCACCTGGTCAGCGACCAGGACTTGCACACCAACCCCGAACAGTCTGCCCCGCCGAAACCGCGGTCGGCCGGGTCCCAGTTGCCGCCACCCCAGACGTAGGGCGAGCCGATGCCGGTGGCGGCGTAATTGAGTATGTCCTGGCGGGTCTTGTAGGGGATCTCGGCCGCACACACCTGGGTGATCAGGCCGGCCAGGATCGCCAACTGCGTACCGGGGCACCGGTTCATGGCGACACCTCCTCGGTGGGCAGTGGAGGTATCAACCATCTCACGAACCGCACTTCCGTCTCGTCGGTCTGCATCTGGATCACGTCGCCCGACGGCGACACGAGCAGCTTGCGGTAATGGTCCGTGGTGTAGGCATTGGGCATGCAGATCGACGCCAGGATGTCGCCGCCGGGGCTGATCACCGCCAGTACAATGTCCGTCTCCCACCGCCCTGCGTCAGCCCCCCGACGGCAGGCGGCAGCCAGATACACACGCCCGACGTCATCGGCCTCCAGCGCCACGATGGACGCCAGCTCACGGGGGAACTTCAGCGTCCAAGACTCGCTGGCTGTCTCCGCGGCGGTGACCCGCAGCACCACCTCGCGTGAGCCGTTCTTGCGGGCGTGCACGGTGCGCTGGGCACTGTTGACCGGGCGTCCGCTCAGCGCGTTGGCGACCGAGGCCACAGCACCACTCCTGCCGGCATCTAAGTTCAACTCGTACACGCGGCTATGCCGCTCTTCGACCCAGACGCGATCGCCGTCCGCGAATATCGCTGACGGAAGTCCCATCGATTGCGGCAGGCGGGCGCTGGTCAGCAACTCGCCAACAGCGGAGAACGTGCTGATCTCCCGCCGCACGAACGCGTCGAGAATCGTAAGTTGTCCCTTATCATCGACGCAGAGGAAGTCCGCCGTGCTGGTGCCTACGGGTATTTCGCCCCGGTGCGCGCCGTCGAGGCCGAAGACCTGGACCCGGGAGTTGACCGAATCCAGAATGTACAAGCTGTCGCCGCGAAGGGCGAAGTCCATCGGGCCCGGGCGTGACGCTTCGTCCAGCTTGCCGAACTCGGCCAGACCCGAGCCCCACGGCCCGCGGATGATGATCTCTTCACGGCCACCGCTGACGCCCGGACCGGTGTCATCGCGCACCAGGAGGACTGCGTCACCCGCGCCGTACGCCGCCAAGGCCAGCACGGCTACCCAGAGGGGCGAAGACCACCGAACCAATCGATTAGCATATCGCATTTCCCGAACCTCCAGCACCATGGTACCACCTGGCGTCTCTCGATCCAAGCCATCGGCGGTTTCGTCGTGCAGCCCAGGGTCCTGTTGAACCGACGTCGCCCCGGGGTTGTTGTGTGCGGCACCGCCAGGATGAGGTGTCAAGGCTCCGATAGTCAGCAGGAAGGCACACGAGCGCGCATCCCCGCTGGACCACTTCTCACACTCCGCATCATCCTGAGTTTCCAGCAGGTGATTGTGGTGTCGGTCCCGAGAGCCCGGAGAGATCGGCTGATCGCTATCGCGGAACAGCCAGTGCCGTAGCCAGTCGCTCAGCATTCTCCCACAGCCAGGCAACTTTGCGGTGGACCATCTTCATGAATCCGAAGCCCTGCAGATGGCCGAAGCTGCCGGTGGCGGCAATCGGCAGAACAGACTCGGCTATGAGAGCCTCGACCATCAGGTGTGGCAGGCAGGCCTGTTCCTGGTCGCCGATCGGCGACCGGGATGCGTAGCCTTCGAGGAACAAGCGGGCTCGGTCTTCGTCCAGGGTGTCAGGCCAGTCCTCCACGCGGCGGGAACTGAGTATTGAGAACTGCAGCGTGCCGTTGGCCAGGTCCAGGGCGCGCTGGGAGCGCCGGGCTGAATCGTAGTCTATCACGGCCACGACTTCGTGTTTGCGAAAGAGCATGTTGCCCGGATGCCAGTCGCCATGAACCACGCTCACCGGCCACTCGCGAAGGCCCATGTCTTCCACTACGCCGCAAGAACGCTCGTAGGCGTCGTAGAGGCTTTGAGCCAGGGCCAGCACCTCACCTTCGCGCCCGTGAACGCTGTCGTGAGCCGAGAGGCTGGTGGGCGCCGCGTTCAGAGCGGTCCTCACGGGATTGGAGTCGTGGTAGTCTCCATGTTGCGGTGACTCGACGTGCTCGAAGCCCTGGCTTGCCTCGTGGAAGCGAGCCAGCGTCTCTCCGCAGTGTCGCGTTTCCTCACCGGCGCCGGTGTAGCTCTGCCCGCGCACGTAGTCGAACAGTTCGTAGACATACCCGTCGCGGTGCAGCACCTGGCCGTCCTCGTCGCGGGGCGGTACCAGCCGTGGCAGCGGGAAGCCGGCGCTTGCCATATGGGCCTGCAGTCGATGCGCGTAATCGAGCCGTCGGGTGCCGCTCAGACCGCGCGGCCGGCGCTTCAGCAGGAACTTGCCGCGCTCGCTGACCACGCCGTCTTTGGGGCTCCGGCGTGAGCCGCGGCGGAACTCGGTTATGGACTCGATTAACCCCAGGTCGAATCGGCTGAGCACCACAGCCAGTTCGTCGGCGGCGTATTTCTCTCTCTGGCGGCCGTGCAAAGTCTGGCCCTATAATCGGGCGGTCCCGACGACCCCGTGGATGCCCGCAGCCGGGGGCCGAAGCGGTGGCAACCGTGGCCAATGCTAACGTTGGATCATAGCGGACCAGGCGGACAGGTCAACTTATCGGCCCTTGCCGGACGCCTGGTTGCTCCGAGGGGTGGACCATGACACGCGAAGAGGCCTGGCAGGTTCTTCAGGAATTCACGACCAGTAACGCCTTGATCAAACATGCCCTGGCGGTCGAGGCCGCCATGCGGCACTACGCGCGGCTTGCCTCTCAGGACGAAGAGTTGTGGGGGGTGGTGGGTCTGATTCACGATTTCGACTACGAGCGCTGGCCCGAGCGTCCGGAGCACACACAACGCGGGGCGGAGATCCTGCGGCAGCGCGGGGTAGACGAAGAGGTCGTCGGGGCCATGCTGTCGCACGCCTACTGGAATCTGGACCAGTACCCGCGCGAGACTCCCCTGCGGCGTACACTGTTTGCGGTGGACGAGTTGTGCGGCTTTTTGACCGCTGTCGCCCTGGTCAGACCCGAGCGGCTGGAAGGTCTCAAACCCAAGAGCGTCAAGAAAAAACTCAAGACCAAGGCCTTCGCTGCTTCGGTTTCGCGGGAGGATATTGACGAAGGCGCTGAACTGCTAGGTCTGCCGCTCGACGAGCACATCACCAACTGTATCGCTGCCTTGCAGCCGATTGCGGCCGATCTGGGCCTGCTGCCCGAGCAGACCGATGACCACACCGCCTGAGGCCGCGTGCGGACGGTTCGCGGTGCCCAAGTTGGCGGGTCAGGTCAAGATGCCCCCCGGGCGTCGCCGAAGTTAGGTACTATGGTCGAGGGTTGCCTGAAGCGCCCTGCCTGGCGAGGATGACTAAGGCCGGCTGACGGCTCGAGCGCGGGCATTGTGCCCGGCCGGTTTCCTGCCGCCGGGTGAGCGTATAGAATCAGATCGGAATGGCGACTTGGCCAGCGAAGGCGACGGGAGTGCGGCAGGGTGCCCTATCGGACTATGAGCCTGGAGGACTTCGCCCGCCTTATCGGCATGGACCCGCGTCAGGTCCAGCGCGAGGCGGACCACGGTCAACTCCCCGGCCGGAAGGTGGGTGGCAGGTGGCGGTTCAACCGTGTCCAGGTGCATGACTGGCTTCAGGATCACATGCTGACCCTGGACCAGACTCGACTAAGAGAAATTGATCACGCCATGGGCAGGGCGCCAGACTCCTGCCCGATCAACGCCACCGGCCTGATCGGCGTGGAGGCGATCGAACTGTTCATGCAGGGCAAGACCAAGACCTCCGTTCTGCGGGAATTGGTCGAGGTGGCTTACAGGACCGGTCTGCTGTACGACAAGCAGGAGTTGTTTCAAGCCCTGCGCGACCGCGAAGCCCTGGGCAGCACCGCCTTGCCTCAAGGCTTGGCCATACCGCATCCGCAAAGACCGATGCCCTATTCCACTGCCGAGCCGTTGATCTGTGTCGGTCGCGTGATCAACCCGGTGGCCTTCAACGCGCCCGACGGTGCTCTTACGCAACTGTTCTTCCTGATCTGCAGCCACGACAGCAGCGCTCACCTGCATGTTCTGGCACGCCTGATGCGAATCCTCGACCAGGACACCATTGCTGCGCTGCGTGAGGTGGAGGATCCGGCCGACGCTCTTGCCAGACTGCTTAAACGCGAGGAAGACGTCGTGGCCTCTCTCGGCTGACGGTCTGCCCGGCCGGCATCTACGACCTCGTTGTTTGATTATGACTGCCGAAGGCGTTACCATGCCGCGCGACACAACTGTGACACTTGCGACACCCGAAGAAGGAAGACGCCATGCCTTTCTCGTTCAACTGCCCGTCCTGTCAGCGCCTCATTGCCGCGGAAGTGTCCGCCGGGACGCAGGTCCAGTGCCCGATGTGTGGTGAAGCGGTGACCGTGCCGGCGCCCAACGCCCCACCTGCCGTCGGCGATGCGGAACATCCGCCATCCCTGCCCGCGCCCGCTGTGTCACCGGCCAGTGGAATGGCGGTCGCAGCCCTGGTCTGCAGCCTGGTAGGGCTGTTCTTGTGCCCGCCGCTTACGCTGATTGGAGTCGTCCTGGGCGTAATTGCGCTGGTGCGATCCAGCCGTGAACCCAGACGATACGGTGGATCGGGGCTGGCGATCGGTGCCATTTGCGCGGGCGGAGTGGCGTTGCTGGTCTGGCCGTTTCTGCTGGCAATTCTGCTTCCATCATTCAGCCGGGCGCGGGAGATGTCCAAACGACTGGTCTGCGCCGCAAATATGAAGGGCTTGCACACGTCGATGCAGATCTATGCCCAGGGCGCCGGGGGCGGCTATATGGACGATATGCAGGTGCTGATCGACACCGGGCAGGTGACGGCACAGCAGTTCGTCTGCCCTAGCTCCGGCGCCGTGCCGGGCGACATGCGGGCCTGCTATATCTACATCAGCGGCCAGACACCGGCCGATGATCCCAGAAACGTGGTTCTGTACGAAAAGCCTGAGAACCATGCGGACGAAGGCGGCAACGTATTGTTCCTCGATGGCCACGTCGACTACATTCGTCCATACTCCCGCGTTGATGAACTCGTTGCCGAGACGGAACGCCGCCTGGCGCAAGCGCAGCGCCGTCAAGCAGCCAAGCCCAACGCACCCTGACACCGGTTGTCCGCCTATTCGCGGTTAGCATCCGTAGATCCGCGGTGGCGCGGCCTGTCGAACCGGCTCTGTAGCCGGCCCGCACCGGCGCGTGGCTAGTAATGCGCCGCCAGCGTGTCGATCGCGGCGGTCAACTGGGAGACCGTTGCGAGCTGAGCATCCTGCTTGGTCTTCATGGCCGCAACCATCACAGCGTGGTGATCCGCCAGCTTCTTGAGATAGGCCTCGTAGCCCGGCGAGCCGGCGGCCACGGGTTTGACCTTCTGGGTAAGGAAGT
>JANQGB010000889.1 GCA_028277545.1 Phycisphaerae bacterium
CAGCAACGCCGCCGGCACTGTCAATGTCTACACGACCGAACCCACAGGTGACCTGGCCCCGCTGCGCAGCATCGCCGGAGGAGTCGCCACGCTCGACCAGCCAGCGGCTATGGCCTACTACTCCGCCGACGACCTGCTCTTCGTCAGCAACGGTGATGACTCGATCCTCGTCTTTGACGAGGTATCGTCGCCGGCCTTTGACGGCTCGCCGGCACCGGTGCTCAGCATTGCGAACGATGAGCTGGACAGCTTGACCGGGCTGACTATCGACCGGGCCGGTCGCCTTTACGCGGCCAGCCAGGGAACGCCCGGCGGCGATGGCCCGGTCATCGTCGCCTTCGACCGTGCCGGCGGTCTCGACGGCACCTCGCCACCGCGCCTCATCCGCTCGGCGCAGGCGGTCAGGGCGTTCAACGACGTGTTCGTGGACGGGGCCGACCGCCTCTTCGCGGTTGGCGTAGGTGACCGCGCTCAAATCCACGTCTTCGACGGCGCCTCGACACTGGACGGCACCAGCACGCCGAATGCGGTGCTCATCGTTCCGACGCCACCGGCCGTGGAAGTCATAGGCATAGTCGTGGACGCCCACGATACGGCCTACATCCTGGACCGGGGCGCCAACGCGATCTTCGTCTACGACAAGGCCGGCACGCTGGACGGCGAAACCGAGCCCGATCGAACCATCCAAGGCCCTGCGACGGAACTGGACAGCCCCGCCGGCCTGCACCTCTGGGTGCCATTTGGGCAGTAGACAGTTGGCGCTACGGTGTGGACTGCAGCGCTGCGGCGTACGGTTGGGTCAGGCGGGCTCGGTACGCGGCAGCCTTTGCCAGGTCGCCCTGAGCCTCGTGGAATCGGATCAATGACCTGAGCGCCGCCTGGGCCTGTTCGGAGTCTCTGCCGTACAACTCCTGCTCCAGGTCCAGATACCGGTGATAGAGCGGCTCGGCCTCTTCATACCGCTTCAGATCGGTCAACACGGAGGCCAATCGCCTCAGGCTGTCACCGGTGTCCGGGTGGTTGTCACCGCGGAATCTTCGACGCATTTGCCAGGCCTGGCGGTACATGACCTCAGCCTCATCGCGCCGGCCCACGTCGGCGTAGAACGCGCCGAGATTATTGAGCGACTGGGCGACCTGCAAGTGTTCGGGCCCCAGCATGCCGCGTTTGATGTCGAGGCCCTCGCGGTAGAGTCTCTCGGCCTCGGCGTAGGCCCCGGCGGTCTTCTTCACCGCCGCCATCCACGACAGCGTAATAGCCCGTTCGAAGTGGTCGTCTCCCAGCAGCTTGCGCTGCATGGCCTCGGCTGCGTCGAAAGCCTGCTCGGCGCCGGGCAGATCGCCCTGCCGGAGCAACACCGCGCCCAGGCCGACAAGCGTCCAGGCCACGTCCCGGTGCTCGTCGCCCAGGACCTTACACTGCAAGGCCAGGGCCTCGCGGTAGCGTGCTTCGGCTTCGTCGAGTTGGCCGTTCAAGGCGTACCATTGCCCTAGGCTGCGTACGGACTCGATGACCTGTGCGTGATCGCCGGCCACCAGCGTTCGCCAGATGGCCAGCGCTTTGCGTTCGTAGCGGATCGCCGCCCCGAAGTCATGCTTCTCGCGCATGACGATAGCCAATCGGCCAAGCGCGTCCGCCACCTGCTGATGGCCGCCACCAAGGACTGGCCGGTAGAGATCGAGCGCATTGGTGAGGAGCTTCTCGGCCTCAGTGAACGCACCCTTGGCAGCCAGCGCGTAGGCCAGGCTATTGAGGCTCGCGGCTGTATCCGGGTGGATGTCTCCGTGCAGCCGGCGGACAATCTTCCAGCCAGCCCGCAGGTGGAAGACTGCCTCGTTGTAGCGGCCAATGGCGAAGTAGGTGTGGCCGATCGTATCGTGGATGGCCGCCGCTACCGCGGGCTGGTCGGCCAGTTCCGAGTCGACGCGCAGGGCGGCCTGATCAAGCACTTCGCGGACCGTCAACTCCGTCGTTCCCGTCGTCTTGGGGTTGGCCGAGGCCAGCATGTGCTGCAGAAATGCAGTTGTGCGCTCGGCGGTAGCGCGTTGGGTGATCTCGGCCTGCCTGGCAGCCAATGACACGTCGCGATCGGTCTTCGCCTGGGCGGCAAACATGGCGCTCACCACTACGGCGCCGACGAGTGCGAACATCACCACCGTCAATGCGCCCACCAGCGCCTTGTTCCGCACCGCAAACATATGGAGTTGATAGGCCACGCTCGGGGTGCGAGCCTGGATAGGTTCACGGGCCAGAAACCGCCGGATGTCCTGTCCCAGTTCGGCCGCGGACTGGTACCGGCGGTCACGGTCCTTCTCCAGCGCCTTGAGGGTGATGGTCTCAAGGTCTGGGCGCAGCGGGGCGCTGACCGACGAGAAGCCTCGCGGTACCGTCTCGCGTATTATCCTGGTGGCATCCGAGATCTTAGTCCTGGCAACGTCGTACGGTAGCTGGCCGCAGAGCAGCTCGTAGAGCACGACGCCCAGCGAGTATACGTCGCTGCGCGTGTCCAAAATTTGCGGGTCCGCATCACACTGCTCGGGGCTCATGTACTGCAGCGTGCCGATCAGTTGCCCGGGGCGGGTCTGCAGCGCCGTCGCAGCGATGTCGGCGTCGGTCGCGCGGGCCACACCGAAGTCGATGACCTTGGGCTGACCAGTCGTGTCGACCAGCAGATTGGCGGGCTTGAGGTCGCGGTGAATAATACCCCGCTGGTGACCGTAGTGCACCGCTTGGCAGACCCGGGCGAACAGCTCCAGCCGAGCCTCCGGCTTCAAGGCCCGGGCTGCGGCATAATCGATGATTGTCTTCGCGCCGGGCACGTACTCCATCGCGAAGTAGGGGATGTGGATCCGGCCCTCCGGATGCATGCCGGCCTGGTAGACCTGGGCGATGCCGGGGTGCTGCAGCCGGGCCAGGATCTGAGACTCGTACTGGAATCGCCTCAGGCTGGCTGGCGACACAATCCCGGCCCGCATCAGCTTGAGAGCGACGGTGCGCTGCGGCTGGTGCTGCACAGCCTCATAAACAGTGCCCATACCGCCGGAAGCGATGACCCGGACAAGCTCGTACTCACCGACGCGCCGGCCTACCAGCGACGTGACAACGTCCAGCTCGGTCGCTGCCGGGAGGCGCCTGGCCGGCGATGCCTCGATGAAGCTGTCTGCTTCATGATATGCACTGAGCAGCGAGGAGACTTCCTCGAGCAGCGCGTGATCGGTGCCGCACGACTGGCGCAGGTACAGGGCGCGGTCGCCGGCCTTCAGTTCCAGAGCCTCATGAAAGAGAGCCTCGATCTGTCGCCGTCGTTCGTCTGCCACGGGTGACGTCCTGTGGTCGCAGTCCCGATCGCGTCGGGAAACATCACGCCGGATTGACCTCGCGATAGAGCCAGGCCTTGGCGTAGCTCCAGCTTCGTTTGACGGTTCTGGTTGAGACGGACAGGGCCTGGGCGACTTCTTCGACGGTCAGCCCGGCAAAGAATCGCAAGGCGACGATCCGGGCCTTGTCCGGATCGACCGTGGCCAGCCTGGATAGCGCCTCGTCTACCGCCAGCAGCTCGCCGGCGGTCTCGTCTGACACCTCCAGTGCCGCATCGAGCGGGAGCCGGGCGCGGTCCCCACCACGCTTACGAGCCTGACGAGTCCGGGCGTGATCGACGAGGATGCGGCGCATCGCCTCGGCCGCCGCGCCAAAGAAATGGGCGCGATTCTCCCACTGATCCGCCTGCCCCCCCAACAGTCTCAAACACGCCTCGTGGACCAGGGCGGTCGGCTGCAGCGTGTGGTCGCTGCGCTCGCGTTCCATTTTGGCCGCGGCCAAGTGGCGCAGTTGATCGTACACGAGCGCATAGAGACGGTCAGCCGCATCGGCCCTACCTTCGCCCAGTGCGGCCAGCGCCTGCGTCACGGCGTGTGAGGTCGTCTCGTCCAAGCAGCCTCCGGAATATCGTCGATTTTCGTGGCCCCGCCGATAGCTGAAATCCGCATGGTGTCCGGGCGGACTGTCGGTCGGCCGTCATGGATCTATCGGAGTCCCCGTCCCGAACAGGATATCGTAGACGGCCAGAGCGTTTGAGGAAAGGAGCCGGTCGGCGGCAGAGCGGCAAGGTGAGTTCCGCACGACAGCGGGTCTTCCGACTGCGCACAGTCGCCTTGCGATCACCTCCGCGCTGGGGCAACACAGATTGGCACCGCCAATACCTCACGTAAGCCCATGATCTGCATGCAGCGTGCGTCACGGCGCATCATTTAGGAGTATGGCCATGTGTTCCTGGAAATCCCGGAAGCGCGTATCGCGCGGTCTTGCCCTGGCAGCAGGCCAAGTGCTGGTCTCCGCGGCCGCGATTAACGCCGACACTATCACTTGGACTGGAGATGGAGACGGGTCCGCCTGGCATGACCCGAATAACTGGGATTTGGAACGCGTCCCGGATGCCGGCGACGATGTTGTCGTGCCCGAGGTAGCTTCGACCAGCGCGGTGCTGTATTCCTCGTCCGCCGGCGCGACTACGATCAACAGTCTAACCTGCGAAGAGGCGCTCACGCTGACCGGCGGTACGCTTACGATCGAGTCGGGCGCCGCTTCTTCCATCAGCAATGATCTCACGCTGAGTGGCGGCACACTCGGCGGTACCGGCGACCTGACTGTAACCGGCCTGCTGGCCTGGACGAGCGGCACCATGAGCGGGCTGGGAACCACGGTGGCGAACGGGGGCCTCGAGCTGAGTGGCACTATCACCAAAGTGCTTCAACGCAACCTGGAGAACGCCGGAACGGCCACCTGGACCGGAACAGGCCAGATCTGGCTAGACGGCGAGTTCAAGAACCTGGCAGGAGCCACGTTTGACGCCCAGAACGACGCAATCATATGGTACTCCTCTACGCCAGGAAGGTTCAGCAACCAGGGTACGTTCCGCAAATCGGCCGGCACGCAAGCAACCGATGCACGCGTCGCATTCGATAATGACGGCCTCGTGGAGGTGCAAGCCGGGACCGTGATTCTGGGCAGTGGCGGGACCAGCTCGGGGGCCTTCACTGGACCCGGGACGGCGCAGTTCGGTGGCCAGGGAGGAGGGCACGTGCTGGGCCCCGATTCGAGCGTCACCGCTGCGGAGGTCGTTTTCGGCAGCGGCACCACTGACGTCCACGGCACTTACGATCTGCTGGGTACCAGCACGAGTGTGGTTGGAGGGATGACAACCATTCACGCTGACGCCACGGTGGACAACGTCGGCGCGCTGGTAATCTCCGGCGGAACAGTGGACTTCAGTTCCGGTGACGCTGTGGAGGTAACATCCTACACTCACAGTGGCGGTACGCTGACCGGCAGTGACACCGTCTTGGTAAGTGGTTTGCTGACCTGGACGGGCGGAACCATGAGCGGCTCGGGCACCACCATCGCGTCCGGGGGCATCGACTTTGGCGGTGCGCTCACCAGAATATTGCAGCGGGATTTTGAGAACAGCGGTACGACCACCTGGACCGGTACGGGCCAGATCTGGATAGACGGCGAGTTCACTAATCTGCCCGGAGCCCGATTTGAAGCCCAGACCGACACCATCATGTGGTATTCGTCCACACCGGGGACCTTCATCAACCAGGGGACGTTCGCAAAATCGTCCGGCACCGGTACGACCACCGTGATCATTCCCCTCCATAACGACGGGACCCTGGACGTGCAGACCGGAACCATCAAACTGCGAAGCGGCGGAACGAGCACGGGCGCCTTCACTGGCTCGGGCTCGCTGGATTTCAACGGCGGCACGCACACGCTGGAGTCCGCCGCGAGCATCACTGCGACAGACGTGATTGTCAGCAGTGGCACCGCCACCTTCAATCCCGCCGCGACTGTCAGCTTAGCCGGCCAACTGACCGTCTCCGCTGGGACAGTGAACTTTGACACCGGCGGCACGATTGAGGTAACGACGTACACTCAAAGTGGTGGAACCGTCACGGGCAGCGACACCGTATCCGTTAGCGGTCTGCTGACCTGGACGGGCGGCACCATGAGCGGCTCGGGCACCACAGTCGCCGGCGGGGGTATCGACCTGAGTGGTGCTGTCACCAAGGTACTGCAACGAAGCCTGGAGAATGCCGGGACGGCCACCTGGACCGGCACCGGGCAGCTCTGGATAGACAGTGAGTTCAAGAACCTGTCCGGAGCCCTGTTTGACGTCCAGAACGACACTCTCATGTGGTATGCGTCCTCCCCGGGAACGTTCAACAACCAGGGTACGCTTCGCAAGTCGGCCGGCACGGGCACGACGGACGTACGCATCGCGTTCGACCACTCCGGTATCCTGGAGGTGCAGACCGGGACTGTCTTCCTTCGAGCCGGATTCCCGAATTTCGATGGCTCTACGTTGTCGGAGGGTACCTATCTGATTGCCGACACGTTGAAGTTCACAGACGCCAACATCGTGACCAACGCAGCGACCATCGTGCTCGACGGGCCCGATGCGTGGATCGCTGACCAATCCAATAATGACGCGCTGGCTAACTTCACCGACAACACCGTCGACGGTAGCTTCTCAATAATCAATGGGCGAAACCTGACCACGCCCGGAGCCTTCGCCAACGCCGGCGACCTCATCGCGGGCAGTGCCAGCACATTCTCCACCACCGGCGACTACACGCAGTCCGGCGGCACGACCACGCTGAACGGCGGCACGGTATCGGCCAGCGGACAGGTTGACATACAGGCCGGCCTGCTGCGCGGCGTCGGGACAGTCGACGCTGACCTGGACAATGCCGGGCTGGTCGGTCCAGGTTTCTCGCCGGGAATCGTGTCGGTCACCGGCGATGTGGAGGCCACTGGCGGAATGCTGAGCATTGAGATCGGCGGTTTGTTGCCCGGCGATGAGTTCGACGTCCTGGCAGTTGACGGGGGCGTGACGCTGACCGGCTCGCTCGACGTATCTCTCACCGGTGGTTTCGAGCCGGCGGTGGGCGATAGCTTCGATCTCCTCACCGCCACTTTGGCCGTCGGGTCGTTCGACACGGTCAACTTGCCTGACCTGGCGGAGGAGAACTGCTGGGAGTTGATTACCCTCCCGACGGCTGTCACGCTCGTTGTGCGCGCCCCAGCCAGCATCACCGACGGACCCGAAGGTCTGGAAGCATGCCAGGGCGATCCGGTGACGTTCGCGGTCACCGTTGAGGGCTCCGATCCGCTGGACCTCCAGTGGCGGCTTGACGGCGTGGACATCAGCGGGGCTACCGGTCCGTCGTATACCATCGACTCGGTTACGCTGGCCGACGCAGGCCTGTATGACGTGGTGGCGTCCAATTCGTGCGCGACGGTCGCCAGTGACACAGCGACGTTGACGGTACATATTCCCGGCGCCGGAGACTACGACCTGGACTGCGACGTGGACCTGCTCGACTACACGGCTTGGCCGGCCTGCATGTCGGGACCGGGCGGCGGACTCGCCGCGGGCTGTGCACCGTTCGACTTCGACCAGGACAACGAC
>JANQGB010000894.1 GCA_028277545.1 Phycisphaerae bacterium
CTTGAAGAGCGACTGAAGGCGGCGGTGCCGATGGGCCGCTTCGCCGCCCCGGCTGAGATTGCCGCCGCCGTCGGTTTCCTGGCTTCGCCAGCCGCCTCGTACATCACCGGGACAAACCTGCCGGTGGACGGTGGTCGGCTGCCGAACCTCTGACGTCCGCGGCATTGGAGTGGAGTTTAATTGACGGAGCGAGCGATGAGCGACTGGCAGCGGTTCTTCGACGACTTTGCGCCGCGGTACGACAAGGAGGAGTTTACGCACAACACCGAGGCGGAGGTTCCATTTCTGGTTGAGAACCTGGGCCTGACAGAGGAGGCCCGGGTTCTGGACCTGGGTTGTGGCACCGGGAGGCATAGCGTGGCGCTTGCCTGCCGTGGTTTCAGGGTCACGGGAGTTGACCTCTCCGCTGGCATGCTGGCTCATGCGCAAGACCGCGCCCAGGCAGCCTCGGTGTCTGTCGAATGGGTCCAGGGTGATGCCGCCGATTTCGTGCGCCCCGAAGCCTTCGATGCCGCCTACTGCCTGTGTGAGGGGGCCATGTGCCTGCTGGGGGCGAACGACGATCCGCTGGAGCGGGATCAGCGAATCCTGGGTAACGTCGCCCGTAGCCTCGTTGCTGGCGGTCGTTTCGTTCTGAACGTGCTCAACGCCTGCCGGATGATCCGGACATACAGTGACGAGGATGTGGCGGCCGGTCGGTTCGACGTGGTGAACCTGGCCGAGGCCAGCGACGTAAACTCGCTCCTGGATGAAGGCAGCCCTCCACTCGAGGTCCGAGAGCGCGGCTACACGCCGCCGGAGATCCGCCGCATGCTGGCTTGGGCGGGCTTTCGGGTCGCTGGCCTGTACGGTGGAACGGCCGGCGAGTGGGGCCTGCGCCAACCCAAGCTCGATGAGATGGAACTGATGGCCATCGCGGAGCGGGCCGCAGTGAACCCGTGACCCGGCACTGTCCGCGATGCCGCCAAGGCTCCTCCGTCAGCCAATGAGGATGCTCCTCGATGCATAAGTCGCGAACGAGCAGTTTGCACGGTTGGCGACCTCTGACGCTGTTGATCGTGGTTCTGCAGGTCACCTCATCTTCGCCGGTCAGCGGACAGGGCAGCCGCGCCGACTACGAGCGTGCCGCCGCCCTGCGCGAACTGGTTCGCGGCAAAGTCCTCAACGAGACCTTGTCGCCAAGTTGGTTGTCCGACCATCGGCTGCTCTACCGCCGCCAAATTGCCCTCGATCAGTGGTCGTTCGTAACGGTCGACGCTCGCACGGGGCAGAAGGAGGCGGCCTTCGATCACCAGGAAGTCAGCCGCCTTATCGGACAGGCCTTGGGCCGGGAGTTGGATGCGGACCGACTCCCCTTCGAACGGCTCATCCAGCATGACCAGGAGCTGGCCGTCCTGCTGGAAAACGAACCGCGTGTGTTTGTAATCGCCCCAGGGGGCAGCCGGGTATTCGAAGCTGCGCTCGAGACAGTAGATGGCCTGCGTCTGACGCCCACCCGCCAGCGCCGCTCGCGCGACGAGGGTACCGACACGACAGTGCTCTTCGTGAACCGCGCGGACGAGGCCGTTCAAACCGTGTGGCTGGATCGCGACGGCAATCGGCAACCCTATGTCACGCTTCAACCCGGTGACGCTCATCGCCAGCACACCTATGCCGGGCATGTGTGGCTGGTGCGCGGTGAGGACGGACGCGAGCTAGGCACATTCAAGGCGGGCAAGGACCTGGGTGTGGTCGTGATTGACGGCCGGCCGCAGGTGCTGCCCCCCGGAGTCGAGGACCAGCCGCGGACCGTCTCGCCAGACGGGTCGCTGGAAGCAATCATTCGGGATCACAACGTCTTCATACGCGACCTGGCCACGAGGGGCGAGTACGCCCTGAGCCTGGATGGTACCAAAGGCGACGCTTACTCTGACCGGCTGCTCTGGTCGCCCGATTCCAGGTGGCTGGCAGTGGTCCGGGTGGTGCCGGCCGAGGAGCACGACGTTCATCT
>JANQGB010001003.1 GCA_028277545.1 Phycisphaerae bacterium
CGCTCAATCGCAGCAGTACCAGCAGGTCATTCAGCGCCTCGCGACCTTGGGGTGCTTCCGGCAAGTCACTCGCATCACGGGCCGCTTCGAGTTTGCCAACCAATCGCTGGCATTCCCGCTGATGAAAGCCGAGGTTCGCGTCCTCAATAGCGGCCTTCTCCGTGCCACCGGTCTTCTGGGCGATCAGTTCGTCGACGTAGGGCAGCTTGAACACTTCGTTGAGCCGGACGAGGTTGGCTTCGACCTGTCCGGTGCGCATCAGATGGATCCCGGTCAGCAGCACGCGGTACACGTACAGCAACGACTTTACGCGGTGGTCCTTGTCGAACAGTTGCCACTGCCGCCGGGCGAAGCCGAGGTAGTGGTGGGCGTGGTTCCGGGTGACGCAGCCGCGAGCAATCTCTTTGAGCTCTTCATGCTCCGGCGTGGTGTGTAGCACGAGCGGCGAGAAGAGCTGCTCCAGCACGTAGCCGTTGCGCTTGAGCAGCAGCCGGAAGAACTTGTACACGTCGTGCGTGACCAGGTCGAGGTCTATCTCATCTGGGCCGGCGGTGCATTCGATCGTCTCCTGCGGCGGATGCAGTCCGATCACCTCCCGCACCGGCAGAATATGAACGCCGCGCAGGTCGTAGTCGGAATCCGCCGACGGAAAGCCGTAGAGGTGCGCACCGCTGATGGTGACGAAGAGCAGTGGGTACGGCTGCCTCGAAACGGCCTCAGTCAAAGAGGGTTGGACCTTCGGGCTCAGGCTCGTCACTAATTTGGTCAGGTGGTTCATCTTCATCCAAGCGCAATCCGCAGTCTGCGAGGTATCTGTCCGCCACGGCCCCATAGTAGCCACCTTTTCCGCTTACGGCAGAGGTGGAGCCGATCTTGTCGAGGAAAGCAGCCGGGTCGGTGCCGAATTGATGGAGCAGTTCGGGAAAGCTGTTGGCGACGGGCTCGGTGAAGCTGAGCACGGGGTCCATCGAGATGTAGAATACCTTGCCCGCGAGCTTCTCGCCCTCGAGGACTCCTTCGAGAAACAGGACGAGTCGCGTCCCTTCGCTCGGTGCAACCGCAATGACGAAAGACCGACCCGAAACGTACATTTGCTCCAAGTCGTCGAGCATCCAGGCCAGATCGCCCGTGGTAAGTTCCTCTGTGAATTCATCCCACTGTTCGATTGGCAGAATCGTGAGTAAAGGGGTTGGTTCACCAGTGAGTGCATCGGGGGCGCAGCAGAGCACAACTCCGTTCCAGCGTGCGTAGAAGTCCAGTAAATCGCGCTGCAACGTCGGGTATGCCACCGTCTTTTGCCGCAGCCATGCGAGCTGAGTTTCGGTTGCGGGAGGCGCGAAGGAGTGCAGTGCTGGAAGCGTATACTCTCCGCACTCAGCGCGCCGATGGGCCGGGAAATGGAGGCCCGGGGCCAAGTGTTCCGTAAGGCCCAAGAAACTCTCCGGGATTGCCATCGCTTGCCTCCGTGAACAATCGCGTGCGGGCTATGGTTCATGCCACGCTGCGCCGCGCCTTTATAAACTGCGTGTTTGCTTCCTTATTATCCGGCTGTGTGCCGACGGCTATTCGCGCCTGCACGGCGCGAAGCGTTCACTCAGCAGGGAGCATCACCGCCTTGAAGCCGCTCCGGATGACGGCGGGCATATTCTGTCCAGTAGCTCAACAAACCCGCCTTCTTCGTTTCGTGGATCGCCCACGCGGCATCATTAAGCGGGTCAAGTGCTTTCTCGAGTTCTGAACCGCTGTATCGCTCACTCCAATGCGGCGAACCCAGCTCCTCCCAGTGTTCTTGCGCCAGCATCATCGCCTTTCGAAAAATGTCCGCCATCTCCCTGGCGCCGAGTTCTTCGAGGCCGGCAGCGGTTTCCTCGGCCAGACTCCAGTGGTGCCAGTTGACAAAATGCCAACCAAGATCGTCGAGCGCAAGCGAAACATCGAGTTCGTACGTCGCTGCCATCGCGCGAAACCCCGGCGGTAGACTGCGAAGTGCGTCGATGAAGTCGTCGGTCGGGCTTGGCCCATCGGGAAGGAGCATCTCCAGCTCAGCGGACAGCAACTCGAACAGGTCGTCATCGGACGGCGTGTTCGCGATAATCTCGGGAGTAAGCGTACTCAAGGTCCCGTCCTCCAGCTTCGTCAATCGTCCTTGCGGTCGATGATCTTCTCTCTACGGGCCTTGATCAGTAGTGCGTTCGCCCGCTCATAATCCGGTCGCTCCGGCAGCTTGGTATGCTCGAAGGCCGCGTCAAACTCCTTGTGCAGCTCCAGCCTCCAGGCGTCAACCTCCGGCCAGGCCAGCTCCCCGCGGCGAATGGCCAGCAGTCGCTGGCGGTGTGCCTCGACCGACACCGGCACCTTCGCCTCGCGCAGGGTTTCGATCCCCGCCAGCAGCAGCCGGATGAGGTGCATGGCGTGCTTCCACTTGATCGGGCGCTGGCTCTTCATCCTGGCGGTGAGTTTCTTGAACTGGCTCAGTACGTAGCCGTTGTACGTCTGGTAGACCAGCTTCGACAGGAACGCATCCCGCATGTCGAGCAACTCGCGGGCCAGCGGCGTTGCCTGCTCGACGAGTGGCGTGTAAAGACACTCCAGCACGTTCGGGTTGGCCTTCAGGGCCAGCGTCAGGAATTTCTGCAGCTCCCAGTAGCACTCCTCCGTCTCCGCGTTCTCGAGCTGCTGCGGCACGCCGTACAGCGACCAGTGCATCTCGGCCGGCGGCAGGTAGATGCCCCGGCGGTCGGTGTCGGATTCGTCCTCTTCGAGCCCATAAGCCCGCGAGCCGACCACGCAGCGGTAGATCACGCAATCCATCAGGTCGAATTCGTCAAGAACGTTGCCGGCCGGCCAGATCCGATCCCGCTGCACCTCCTTGAGCATGGCGAACTGCGTCCGCTGCAGCGGCGTCTCACTGCCATCGGCGAACCGCACGCGATAGGCATGTACGTGGTCCGCCGGCGACTTGGTTATCACGGCCACAGCGCCCTCCGGTTGCCACAGTTCGTGACCGGCAACCTTCACCGCGACTCGCGTCACAACCTGCGTCCCGGGCGGGAGGATCATGTTCGGGTTGTAGGCAATCTTACGAGGCACCTTGATTTACCCTGTTCGACGCAGCGGCGCCGCCCCCGACGTCGATGCTTCCTGGCAGCTCCTTGCTCCTCATGCGCCCCCCGATTCAGGCGATCCCACACTTGCTTGGCCGGAGCATACAACGCCAGGATGCGACAGGCGATCCGGCGTATCTGATGGACGCAAGGGGCCCCTGCCCCGGCTCTCGATGCCGAAACTTGCCGGCGTTCGCGCCGTGGTCATTCAGCAGCGAGAGCCAACTGGAAGACGCCGAACTCCTGCAGGTCTATGTTCTGGTCTGCGTCTGCGTCGGCGGCCAGGCAGAAGTGTCCCGGCGGATACTGGAATGTCGGCCCCGACAAGCAGAAAGCCAAGAAGGCGAAATCGTCCCTGTCGATGTCGCCGTCCGTGTCGAGGTCGAAATCGTAATCGGCCGGCGTGGTGAAGCCGGAGAATTCGAAAGCTCCCATGTCAACGATCGGGCTGCCGCTGCCCGGGGGCCCGGCGTCTGGAGTTCCGGTGTCGTCGCGAAAGCGGGCCAGGTAATCGAGATCGAACGGTACCGGCTCGCTCGTGTCGCCGTTGGTGTTGAGGTCGAAGGTGTCGGCTGGTACGGCCGAGTTGTCCCCAGCATCTATGCACTTCGTTCCGGCCCGCAGTCGCAGATCGCCGAAGTCGTCGTTGTCGCCAACACCCCACCCGTCGCCGCCGTCGTCCGGGTCGCGGACGAACCTCGGGTCTCGGCCAAAGTTGCCGACGCCCCCCAACGACCCCGTCCAGCCCTCCACGTCGGAGTAGTTGATCACCGGCGGTACACCGTCGAATTGCGCGCCCTGGCTGGTGCCTCCGTTGCCGACGTTGCCCCAGAGTATGGAGTTGGTGATCGTCGTGACTTCCTCGGCGCCGGTTAGTTGGCTGTGGTACACGCCCGCACCCAGCCCACCAGACACGTTTGCAGTGAGTGTACAGTTGATCAGGCTGACGTAGGCGCGGCCGGCCGTGACACCAGCGCCACCGACATCCGCGGTATTCCCGCTGAACAAGCAGTTGAACAACGTCACCACGCTGACACTGCCGTCGGGCGCGCTGGCGGAGAGCCCGCCGCCGACATTCGACGTCGTGTTGGCCTCGAAGACGCAGTTGATCAACGTTGCGTTGCTTGCCTTGTTGGACATCCCCCCGCCGGAGCCGAGATTTCCGCCGGGCTCCAGATCCGCGGCGTTGCCCCAGAAGGTACAACGGATGAAGACCGGTGCTCCGTGCTCGTTGGAAGCGCCACCTCCCAATGAGGTCACGAAGTTCGATTCGAACATGCAGTCTTGGACCAGCGGGCTGCTGCTTCCGGCGTTGTGCATGCCGCCGCCGCGACCCAAGGGCGGTCCAACGGCGGAGTTGCCGGTGAACCTACAGCCGGTCACCGTCGGATTGCTGTCCACGTTGAGCATGCCGCCGCCGCGACCGGCTACGTTGGATTCAAAGACGCAGTCTGTCACCGTCGGATTGCTCTGCTCGATGTACATCCCGCCGCCGTGCGTCCCTGCATTAGCCATGAACAGGCATTCCGTGACCGTCGGACTGCTGCCGCCGGCGATCCTCATGCCGCCGCCAAAGCTCCCCTGACCGCCGCGGACGGTGAATCCTTGGAATATGGTGGCTGGCCCCACGCCACCGGCGCAATAGACCGCGGGCCCGGACGAGTTCGCGTCGATAATGGTGGCCTCCGGGCCGTCCGAGCTGCGCACGGTGATCGTCTTCCCGTTGAAATTGATGGTCTCCAGGTAGGTGCCCGGGGCCACGACAATCTCGTCGCTGGCTGCGGCGGCGTTGATGGCGTCCTGAATGGTGGGCTCGTCGCCGGGAACATGAATTGTGCCGCCGGGAGCGTTGCCGACCGCCCCCATAACAACCGTAAGTACAAGCAGGCCATGCCTCATAACTGCCCTCCGGTACCGCTCCTGTGCCGGACAAGGTCGCTGCGGATGTATGAGCAACTTCTTCTGCGGGTATGCCAACCTCGAGCCGGAGCGGCGACCGTGTCGTCCGTCCTCCGCACCACCTTATCATATCTTGTGCTGCGGTTCCAGCTCTGGACCTGATTAGTCAGCGATTCCGCAAGTGTGGCCTGTAGGTATTGAGGGACAAGGACTTGTGTGCGGATTTCGATGGGAGCATGTTCGCAATTGGGTTTTGGGGTTGGTTT
>JANQGB010001069.1 GCA_028277545.1 Phycisphaerae bacterium
GTCCCAGCCTGTTCAACACTTCGGAGACCACGTCGGCGATAAGCGTCGCGTCTATCGGTTGTTGGAGCTCAGCCATGACTGTCTCGCCTACTCGCCGGCTGCATGCCGGTGCCGCAATTCAACAGTGCCACAGGTGGCCGGTGATACAACCACCGTGCTACCCGGGCAGGGTTCCATCGCTACGGGACAGGACCTGGTCCTGGACCGCGATCGAGTCGATCACGCCGATGACCACGGCGTCGACCGGCATGCTCTTGGTGGCCTCTGTCAGGCGGGCGGAACTTCCCTGCGTCACCAGCACGTACGCGCCTGTACCCGCACCCAGCGAATCGACGGCGGTGAGCACTCTGCCTGTCGGCTTGATGGTTGGCGTTCCATCCACCGCCACGGTGCAGGCCTCGATGAGCAGCAGCTTGGTCTCAGCCATGCGCTGCTCCTTCTGCGTGGCTACCACCGCTCCACATACCTTGCCGATGAACATGCCAACGCGCTCCGTTGCTGCGGCGAGTGTTTAGCGGACTACCTTCCCGGAGTGACCTTGGCCAGTTCCTCGTGCGGTCGCGAGAGCACCTCGACCGACACCAGTTCGCCGACCCGCGCCGCCGCTGCGGCACCGGCCTCGGTAGCTGCCCGGACTGCAGCCACGTCGCCGGTCATGGCCACCGTGATCAAACCGCTGCCCGCCATGCGGGTGCCGGTAAGGGTCACGTTAGCCGCCTTGAGGGCCACGTCGGCCGCTTCTACCAGCGGGATCATGCCCCGCGTCTCGATGAGTCCCAATGCTGAGATCGCCATGATGGCCTCCTGTGATTTCGCCGCGGGCGGCTTCTGTGCCGCCGGCGGCGCTGCGTTCAGTCTTGCAGGACCATGACGGTTTGCCGGGCTACGACCAGCTCCTCGTTGGTCCGTACTGCCAGGACCGTGACTCGCGCACCGTCCGCGGACACAGTCTGATCTATCGCTTCCGCTTCGTTGCGGCGGACGTCGAGCTCGATTCCCAGGAACTCGAGCCCGCTGCACACTCGTCGCCGGATGTCCTTGGAACGCTCGCCGATGCCGCCGGTGAAAACGAGCGCGTCCAGCCCTTCCAGCGCTACAACGTAGGCCCCGATGTAGTGGCGCACGCTCTCGACGAACACGTCCCTGGCCAGACGGGCCTGCTGGTTCCCCGACGCGGCGGCCTGGGCTATCTCGCGCATGTCGTTGCTGACGCCGCTGAGGCCCAACAGGCCACCGCTGGTCGATAGCTGGGCCAGCATGTCGTCGAGGCTCGCCCCGGTCCGGGCTCTGACCAGCAGCAGGGCGTACGGATCGAGATCGCCCACCCGATTGTTGTGCGGCACTCCGGACTGCGCCGCGGTGCCGAAGCTGTTGGCCACGCTGCGCCCGCTCTGCAGGGCACAGATCGAGCTGCTGCCACCCAAGTGGCAGGAGATGATCCGCAGGTCGTCGCGGCCCAGCAGTTCGGCCGTTCGTTCCGCGATGTAGCGGTGAGAAGCGCCGTGGAAGCCGTAGCGCTTGACGCCATAATCGCGAGCCCACTCATAGGGCACGGCGTAGTGGCTTCTGGCGGCGGGTATGCTCTGATGAAAGCCGGTCTCGAAGGCCGCTACCAGCGGAACAGCGGGCATGCGTTGACCGAAAGCCCGCATGGCGGCCACGTACGCCGGGTTATGGGCCGGGGCGACGTTGGCAAAATCTTCCATGACCGACAGTACGTCGTCTGTCACTCTAACCGGCTCGGCGATGGGGCCGCCGTGAACCGCCTTGAAGCCCACTGCGTCGATGCCGGGAAGTGCCTGGCCACCGGCGCCGGAGTCAGCCAGTCTGCTCAGGCAGGCGTCTACCGCCTGGGCCTGGTTGGCTACTGGCAGCCGATCTTCGGTCGGCTCCGCATCGCCCTTGGCAAACTGCAGCCTGCCATCCGGCGTACCGACTCCCTCGACTCCGCCGCGGGCCAGGGTCCGCTCACCCGGCATGTCCAAGAGCCGGAACTTGAACGAGGTACTGCCGATATTGACCACCAGCACGTTCATGACCGTAAGCGTCCGGTGCCGCTACCGTCCCAGCATGGCCGACACGAGATCCTCGTGCGGCTGGGCGATGACGTGGGCGCTGATCAACTCGCCGGCCTCGTGGGCCGCTTCCGCGCCCGCATCGACGGCCGCCTTGACGCTGCCTACATCGCCCTCGATGATGGTGGTGATGTAACCGCCGCCAATCTCGACCGTGTCGACCACGGTGACGCCGGCCGCCTTGCACATGGCGTCGGCGGCTTGGATTGCGGGATTAGTGCCAGTGGTTTCAATCAGCCCGATGGCTTGGCGTACCATCTCGTCTCTCCTGTCTCAGCCGGGAGCCCCATGCTGCGGAACGCCCGGCGTGTTGATATCTGCATCTCCGCCCGGGGCGGTGACAGCTGTTATGCCCGCGACTTCTTCTTCGCGGGCTGCTGCGGGTACAGCATCTCCAGTTCCTCGTGTGGTCGGGGTATCACATGGATGCCGACTACCTCACCTACCTTGGCGGCCGCTGACTCTGCCGCAGTTACGGCGGATTTCACGGCGGCCACATCGCCGGTGACGAATGCCGACACCAGGCCCTTGCCCACCTTCCGCCAACCCAGCATCTTGACGTCGGCGGTTTTCAGCATCGCGTCGGCGGCTTCAAAGAGACCCACCAGCCCACGGGTCTCCACCATGCCCAACGCCTGTATAGTTGCCATGTTCGTCTCCTGTCCCGACGGCGGCCGGCGCTTCGAGCAAGCCTGGCTAGCGCCGGCGGCCACGTATTACCACTCGACGGGCAGTGAGCCCGACGAGCTTGCCAATCGCATCCCTGCGTTCCAATCCAGATTCTCCCGACGTCTTCGCTGGGCCGACCTCCGTCGCCCCATCGGCGCTGGCACGCCTCAAGTCCGCCCTTCCGCCGGGAACCCCGATCCCCCTGGTGCCTTCTGCAGCCTAACCGCCCTGGCGTTGTGCAGGTCGCAGGCGTTGCCCTCGTCCGTGTCGATATGAGCCTCGAGCCTGATCCTCGGCCCGACCCGGACAACAACGTCGCCAAGCACCGAGGCACACGTGTCGTGCTCAACGACAAGGTTCATGCTCTCGCCGGCTTCGACGCCGTATCGCTCGGCGTCAGCCGGATTCATGTGTACGTGGCGCTGGGCGCGGATCACTCCGCGTTCAAG
>JANQGB010000305.1 GCA_028277545.1 Phycisphaerae bacterium
TTCGTAGAGCGGTTCCGGGCCAACCAGGCTCAGGGCCGGAGAGTGCCCCGACAGTGCGCCGCGTGCTGGTGCGGGCAGCGCATCGCCGTCCCAGTTGAACGCAGTCACGCCCGGCGATCCCGGTTGATCCCAGGCCAGCACCGCCCCCGTCTCGGGCGACTGATTATCGGGCCGCCCGGCTTGCGGTTGCGTGCCACTGGTACCCATTGAGCGATCTGCCATTCGTTGTGCCTGTTGGGGATTTCGATTCAGAGGCTGCGGCGCCAGGTGTTCGTATGCGCCGGCCTCGCATGGCCATCCTGCAACCCGACCTTCACAGTAACGCTGTTTGTGGTCATCGGAACGACCGGTCGTCCAGTTGAGTAGCGTATACACCGGCTCGGCCAAGGCGCGGTCAGTTCGGGTCACAGTTGTAGCTGCTGTAACGCACGGCGGGGACGCGGCAAGTTGCGGTTTCGAGCGAATAGACTGTCAAGACAGTTTACTATCGGTCCCTGGCCCGAATGCGGCGTCAAGGCGCGTCCGTAGGTCCTTGGCTGCCGCTGCTCGTCTGGTTGCGGCCCAGGTCGACCGTCCAGGCGGTCGGAACGAGCGCGTCGATGATCAGGGCGGCCAGGTTGACCCACTGGCCACAGCGGTCGAGGACAGCCGAGTCACTGGTGGCCGCCACGCCGGGATAGGCTCGCAACGTGGCATCCGGGCTGGCGACGAGTTGGATGTTCCACCCTGCATCTGACTTGCCATCGACGGCACGCCGCTCCAGTACCTCGGCCATGATTGTCTTGAGTCGACCGCTGTTGGACACCGGGCGATCGAGGTACCAATCGATGTGCGGCACTTCGAACCGTGCCAGGTAGTCGGCGATCAGGCGGATGGCCGGCACCGTCTCCTCGACCTTGCGGTAGGTGCCGTGAATGCTGGCCAGGTCGCGGTAGCAGCCATCCCGGCCGACCAGGATCAGCCCGCCGGACAAGTCGCTCTCGATCGTTATCAGCAGATTGTAGCCGTCGACTCCCAGCGATCTGGAGCCGAGGGCGTCCAGGGCAACACGGCGGCGCTGCCGGTCCCCCGCCGCAGCATCGGTGCACGCGCACCGCATCACTGCCGTTCTTTGCCGGGCGGTCAGGCGATGGCGATCGCCCACCAGTTTGAGTGCCGAGACGTGAGCGTAGCCCCGCGACAGCAGCCAGGAATGTTCCAGAACCGCGGTGTGCAAGGCGAAGAGCCGGTCGGTGGCAAAGAGCTTGTCGTCCTCGGGATGCCTGCCGCGATGGGCTCGCTTGTCGGGCATGGTTTACCTCGAGCCGTCAGGCCACGCCTGCCAGCAAAGACGGACGGCCCCGCTGTGATCCGGAGACGGTGGAGCGCGTCTGGCAGCGTAGCCGGCAACGCAGTATGGAAGAGGCTCTGACGGCGGTCAAACAGGGCGTCAGGCGGACGCCGGGCGTGCCCTCCCACGCGGCGGGCGAGTTGGCTTTTGGTGGCACGGCTGCTCGGATTGCGGTTGACCCCCGGGTCGGCAACCATATCATCTACGACGTTATGCGCAAGATTCTGGCTATATGCATGTTGTGTGCCTGGGGAGCGGGCTGTCACCGTCCTGTCCAACCCACCGAGC
>JANQGB010000369.1 GCA_028277545.1 Phycisphaerae bacterium
CTCGACAGTTTCGGTGTTGAATACACCGTACCCGCCACGCGCGCCAACTGCCCAGTCGTTGTCGTGCAACTGCACGAGCGAGCCGGCAACTTCGCGCGGTATCTCATCTCTACGCCCCTCACCCTGACCGTGCTGCAGGAGATACCGAGGCCCGTCCCTTAATCCGGGAGAATCTCGCCCAATCCCAACGAATCCACCCGAGGAGGTCGCAACGGCATGCAACCATGTCACATCCACAGGAACACTCTGTGTAACGCCAACGTCAAAACCACTTCCCTCAATTGCCCCAGCCGCGCGATCACGCTTGCCGATCCAATGGGCCATTTGGGGCTGGAACACCGCGACCTGCCGTGTGTCCGGAATCCAGGACATCGCCGACACATCCGGCCACACCGCGAACACACTCGGCCGGCCATCTGGCTCGGCCCACTGGCTTGATGCAGCGTCAGCCTCACCGACAGTACACACCGCAAACGTGGCCACCGGATCCGCAGGGCTCCCATTGCGTTCATAGGACATGCCCCTGATAGGAAGCACTGTGACTGGTGCATCGACCGTACCCACAACCTGCAGCGAACGCATATCGATGTTCACGATGTCCTTGCCGCGCGGCTGTTCCTGCCGGCAACCAACGGCCGCCAGTGCAACTGCTGTACAAGCCACAACTCTCATGACATCTCTCTCCGTCCAGAACTAACTTACATCCTCACCACCACCGCCTCCTCCTCCACCACCGCCGCCGCCGCCGCCGCCGCCGCCGCTTCGTCGTTGCTTCGGAGCCGGGGCGATGCCGACGAATATGAAGAAGTTGTCGCATTTCTCGATTGCGCGATAACGCGCATCGTTATAGACATCGGCTGGCGTATGATCCTTTGGGTTTCCGTTCGCCGCACATGTTGACGAACACAGGTTGTATCCGGCCTGCGCTCCTATCAAACACGCGCTGCCCTGCAGTGATTTCTTTGGATTCTTTGGCAACTTCGTGGGCTTGCTTGGAAGATCGGCACACTCAAAGAAGCAGTCACGAATATAATACTCAAATACCTGCTGGCACCGTTCTTCACACCAAATCAACTCGTCATTGGGTCCCGACGGCGCGACCGTGGACGGCGGAGGAATCGGCACGACGTCATCGTCACCGTCGTCGTTCTCTTCGGCATCAATGCAATCCTCAAACACATTGATGGCCTTCCGAATGATCATGTACTGCGTGTTGAGATCATTCGCCGTACAGGCTTGCTTGAACGCAGCTCGAAGAGCAAGATGGCACGCGATGGAACCCGAGCCGACCTGCTTCACTGTCTGCTGCATGAGCGCTCGGACGCACTCCTCCGTGCGATCCTTGTTCGCAAGCGCCACGACCTGCTGCGACGCCGTCCCTCCAGAGTCTACATACATGAGTGGATTGGAAGATGCTACTTCATACAAACTGGCGCCATCGACATATCCGGCGGGGTCCCTCCGCGTCCATCGTCCGGTTTCCGTATCGAGCACGCGGTGCCGCACGTGGTACCTGTCGATCGACGGATCCCATTCATATCCTGCCAGCCCCTTGCGATTGCGTAGCGAGTCGTTGGACGCCGAGCCACTCAGTATGCCGCGACTCAGACTCTCGGCCGCCGTTGCGATGTTTGTATAGTACGTGTTGTCCTTGGAATCAACCGTTCCGTCCGGCCGGCCATACGCCGCATCGGTGGTCGTCGTCGAGCCGGTCAGGTCCGCCCGTGCATTGGATCCACCGTACAGCGTGTTGAAGTAACTCTGATCGTCGCTGTCGAAGTCCCCGTCCAGCACACCGTAATCGTCGTTGGCCACCACGCTGCTGGTCGTCCAGTCCGCCGCCGGGCTCCCGCGCGGCGTGCCGTACGGCTCGTACCACACACGCTCCAGGACTCTGCCGTTATCCGCCAGCAACGCCACGACGTCCGCCCGCCAGTTCTGGCAGTAGTACACCCGCCGCTCGAGCGTCGAGTCGGCAGC
>JANQGB010000377.1 GCA_028277545.1 Phycisphaerae bacterium
GCGTTGGGGGCGGACATCGTGGTTCACTCCACCACCAAGTACCTCAACGGTCACGGCGACGTGCTGGGCGGGGCAGTGCTCACCGATTCGGACGAGTTATACGAACAGCTCAGGTTCTACCAGAACACGGTGGGCGCGGTTCCGTCGCCGCAGGACTGCTTCCTGGTGCTGCGGGGGATCAAGACGCTGCCCTTGCGGGTGCAGCGTCATTGTGACAGTGCCCGGCAGGTGGCGGAGTTCCTGGTTGAACATCCGGTGGTGCGGCGGGTGTACTATCCTGGTCTGGCAACACACCCGGGGCACCACATTGCCCGACGGCAGGCCCGCGATTTCGGCGGCATCGTCTCCTTCGACCTGGATGACGATATCGACGCGGCCAAGATCTTCTCGCGGAGTTGTTCGCTGTGGACCCTGGCCGAAAGCCTGGGGACGGCCAAGTCCCTGTTCTGCCATCCACCCACGATGACGCACGCCGCGGTTGAGCCCCAGGTGCGGCGCAAGAACGGTATCGGTGACGGCTTGATCCGCCTGTCAGTCGGCCTGGAGGATACCAGCGACCTGATCGCCGACCTCAACGGAGCGCTGGGCGCGGTGCGGCGTGGGGCAAGCGTGGCCAACACGGCGGGGGCTAAGCCATGACGATAACAGAAGCGCGAATCCGCTTGGCTGAGTGCGAGCCGGCCAGTCCACCGGCCAGGAATGCGACGCCGGGCATTCGGTGCCCTGGCCGCGAGGACATTCGCGCCGCCCGTGATCTCGGCTGTGTCCTACGGGCGGCTGGTGCCACGTTTCCGGACACGCCGGCGCCCTACTACGCCCGCGTGCCGACGCGCAATCGGCGCAACCTGATCGAGGCCTGTTTCGGGGTGTTGTCTCGCTTCGGAGTGAGCACCGAAACGTTGACCGTCATGAAGGACGAATCACGGGCCGGCTGGCAGCAGGTGACCTTGGTGACCAGGCCGTGTCGCCATGCGGAGATTGCCGGAGTGGTAACCGAACTGGGAGCCGGCGAGCCGGCAGTGATCGCACCGATCCGGCGGTAGCGACGAGCACGGGAGACCCGGCCGGGAGCTGCGCCCATCCGGCGGTCAGGCTGGCGTGTGTGCCGAGAGATCAGGCGCACATCCGGTGTAGCTCGCCATCCGGCGGTCAGGCTGGCGTGCGTGCCGAGAGCTCATGCGCACATCGGGAGTAGCTCGCCATCCGACGGTGACGCTGGCACACATGCGCTAGGCCCGGCATTTATGCCGGGTTAAGCAAGTGCAGCCCACCAGGCCCGAGCCCGGTTCACCGGGGTTCTCGATGCCAGCCTTCAGGCACCGGAGGCATGGCGATTGTTCACCGCGCCTGCTGCAAGCTCGTGCCTCAGGTTGCTTGGCTGGTCAAGGCCAGGAGCCGCTGCCCGGGCGATGCCACTGCCAGGCATATTAATTGGAAACAACAAACGTTCGCCTAGTTGGGGAGCAGATCCACCGGCAGCGTGACCATCACCCGGGACGTGCTGGCGGTCGACTGCCTATCGCGGGCTCGGCAGGCCACGGGTGAAGCCAGCCCACGAGAAGCCCGCTGGAAGCGGGCTAAACGACGAGCAGCGGCCGGTTGAACCCGGCATGAGTGTCGGGCCTGGCGCATGAGCAGCGCGGCGTCCGCGCGACAGGTGCCTGGCGGCAGCCGTCGCTGC
>JANQGB010000385.1 GCA_028277545.1 Phycisphaerae bacterium
TCGATCCGCGTCTCGATGGCGGTCACCGCCGCGTCGATCATGGCCATCTGCTTGGCGACCGCCTTGGCCCTGTCGTTGCGGCCGCGCGACCGGAAAAAACCAATCAGCTCCTCGTAGAACGCCTTCTGCGCCGCCAGCAGCGTCTGGCCGTCGAAGCAGTTTCGCACGTCGTCCTCGGTGACCTTGTGCGTGACGAACTGGCCTTCGAGCATGGCGCAGAAGACTTCGCCCAGGAGCATCTCGTCGGTGCCCAGGCGCGTCAGCAGCGGCGGGTCGCCGGCCTCGGGTTGAAGCAGATCGACGTCCAGCTTGCCCTTGACCGCCATCGCGGTGCCGAGATTGAGCGTCAGCGTCCAGGTCCGACCGGCTGCATCGGTGAAGTTCTTCATTCAGGGCACCTCCGTGTGCTTCGTCCGGTTGACAGAATTGCGAATCACGAGCGGCGTTCGATGGCCCATGCCAAAAGACATCAGGCCACCTCCACCCATTCCTCGAACTTCGCCAGCTTGGCCGTCACGGAGACGGTGACGCCCTCTTCGAGCGGCTCGTTGCGGCTGAAGTTGGTGATGCTGAAGTCGCCCCTCGGCCCTTCGGTGCCGGATGCGGCCTTGTCGCCGGTAAGGACGGCCAGCGCGACCGTGGCCGAGGTCAGGAACGCGGTCTTGACCGCGTCGAACCCGGCGTCCCCCGGCTTCCAGAGCATCTCGAACTCGGCGGTGCATTCGCGCAGCGTCGGCGCGGTCGCACGCCAGCCCTGGTTGGCACGGGTGGTCACGTCGGCTTCTCCCGCCTCGAGGTTGAGCGTCACGTCCTTGACGTTGCTCATCTCGGTCAGGCTGGCCAGATCCGTGCCCGTCGGGCCCTGGTAGATTTTGGCGTTCATGCCAAGGATGAATTCTTCAGCCATTGCGTAGCCTCCTTGCTACTTGATGCCGCCCCGCCACAGGGCGGGCAGTTGCGGTTGTTCTTTCTCAAAGGCTGGTCCCATGAAGGGCCTCGCCCGCACTTTCGCCCGTCTGCGTTTGCCTCGCCGCTCGACCGTGCCCGTGCCGCCGTACTCCAACAGGTGCGGCGCTTCGCCGCGTTCCTTCTGACTCAATCGTTCCGGGCCGATCACGACGCTGCGTTTCGCCGGGTCGTAGCCGAAGAAGATGAACTTCTTCAGCAGGCCCGTGTGACTGCTCGGCGGCGAGCCGGGTTCGCTGATCCGCTTGCGTTTGCGGATGCTGCTTCGCGCCGTCCTTCGCACGAACGCGCCGAACTTCGAAAGCACCCGCCGCGTAGTCGAGTCGAGCTTGCTACGTACTGCCTTGGTGTCGAAGAACAGCTGTTTGATCTCGACGCGGATCATTCGGTCGGATACTCCGTAAATGCGGCTAACTCGCCAGCCGACACTTCTGTGAGTTGCTGTGTCCCGCCGGCAGTCGTCATTGCCGCATTGACCAGGTCGTTCATTAGATACAGGGCGTTTGCGCTGCCGCTGAAGACGCAGTCGCCGCTGATTGTCGTGCCCAAGAGAACGGGACGGTCGTCAAGGAGAATGAACAGCGGCTGCGAACTGTCGTACATCAGGACGTGGTTGTTCCACCTGGCCAGCGACGGGCACAACGTCGGCGGCCTGCTGATGAGATACGACGTATTCCATGTGTAGGCATAGGCCGGATCGCCGCCGCCGTCGTTCTGATATGGGGTAGTTGGCGGACGGCCGAAGGCGGTGTCGAGATTCTGGAACTCCGCGAAAATCGCCTCGTGCGGTCCACAGTAGGCGCATTCCACGATGCTGTATTCGTTGTTCTGATTCTGCCTGTAGGCTGTGAACCACGGCGACGGCAGATACCGACGCCAGTCGGTCGGCAGCACTCGGGCCCAAGTGAACCCGGACGGCACGGCCGAACTGAGGTAGCCGACGCACAAGTCAGTTGACCCCGCCTGCACGAGCGCCGACAGCGTTCGGCCGACCAGCGTCCCGGCCGAATTGGCGAAGTAGAACGTCTTGGCGGTCGGCGGCCGAAAGTGATAGGAGAACAGGACGTGCTGGTCGCTGATGAGCACACCGGCTCGCCGACTGCTGGTCCCGCTGCCGCCCATATTGTCGTTCGTGACGGAGAAGGCGGAGAGATCGATCTTCTCCGAGGCCGCATAAGACGAGTAGTTGAGAAAGAAGGTTGGATTGACGGTCGCGGTCCCGCCGCCGACGTTCAAGGCAGTGAATGCTTTGCGAGCGTTCGCCGCCCACGGTTCGATCGGCACAGCCGTCGTCGCCACCGTCGCGCCAATGCGATTCAGGGCATCCCACTGGGTGTACTGCGCGAGGGAGCCGGCAGCCCACGTCCAAGTTACACCCGGCTGCATGTCGCCAGCGGTCGGCAGCGCCAGCCGCCCGTCCGCATTCAGGCCGGCGTATCCGCCCGGCCGGTTCCGCAATGGCAGTGTGTATCCCATCAGGCCCACGTGCCTTCGACGACGGTGACGACGTCACCCGGCGCGCCCTTGACCTGCACGGCCGACAGGTCGATGCTTCGAAAGTCGTGCCATTGGCCGGGAATCCAGGGCACTTCGCCGCCGTCGTCGCCTCGGAAGATGACATCAGTCCCATTGCCGGGCGGCGTGGAGATGGTGACCGAGCCAACCAACTGTCGGTCAGCCAGCGGCTGATATTCCGCCGTCACGACGATCTTTCGCATGATGACGTTGTTCATGATTCAGTCCCCGTTTTCAGCCCTACTTCATGGCCCGGTAGGTCACGGTCAGGACGCTCGTGAACGCGCGTTGCTCGGCCAGGTGGTCGGCGGCATAGATCGGCTCGTTGGCCGACTTGCCCCACACCGCATACGGAGTTGCCGCCAGCGGCCGACGCTTGAGGAACTCGCCGATTTCCTCGACCAGCCCGCACAGCTGCGCGACCTCGGTGTCCAGCGTCTTGCCGAGCTTCTTCTGGACGCCGATGTCGATCCGCACGTCGTGCTGGCAAACCGCCCGCGATGCGCCCTCGATCTCGACCGAGGCGGGCACGACCGTGACCCGCAGGTCTTTCAGGTCCGCCAGTTCGTATTCCGGCAGCACGCGCCGCACCGGCGCGATTGGCTGGCTGAACGCGCCGCCCGCCAGCTCGGCCACGACCGCGTCTGCGATGTCGATTGCCAAAGCCATATCAGCCTCCAAATACCTGCTGCCAGACGGCGGTCATCGCGAGCGTCGCAGCGGCACCGACGATGATCCAGATGAGCTTGGCGCGGGATTTCTCCGAAGCTTCCAGCCGGTCCAGACGAAGCTGGATGCCCGGCTTGCCGTTGCCGCGAATCGCCTCGTCGAGGCGGTCAAGCTTGGCGTGAATCGAGGCGAACTCGTCCTTGCACACCCGCTCGTACTGTCTGATGCATTCGCTCATGCCTGGCCCATGTCTTTGGTGTGAATCCGCATCGTGGTCCGGTACGGATCGCTCCAGCGCCAATGCCCCTGCCCCGACAGCGGCATCACCTCGTAGAGGCGTCCGTCGGCCACGATCTGGTCGCCCGCTTCCGGTTCGTCGAACGTGGGCGACAGGTCGTCGGCCAGGATCAGGAAGTCGATTACCTGCGCCCCGACGCGGATCCCGTACTCGTCCTCGACCTCGTACTCGGTGCGGCCGAACGTGGCCTGCAGTTCCGCGTCCGCCCGACCAGCCCGGCGGTAGACCACCGGGCTGGTCATGTGGGCGGTGCGCTGCTGCTCCAGCCATTGGCCTCCTTGTCTCAACAGGTCACCCACGCCGCGATCCTCGGCTTACTGTTCCAGCCGCACACGGACGGTCTCGTCGTCGTCTCCGGCTGCGGCGACCGTCTTGCCGAGGTACTTGTTCGCCCCGGACTCGTCGTCGGTCTTGGCCACGCCGTCGGCCACGTCCCAGTAGACTTTCGCCCCAGCCGCGATGGCTTCGCCGACGCCGGCCGTCTTGGGCAGGTCGAACACGCCGGTCACGGCCAGCGCGCCGAGCGATCCCGAAGCGATGTCCAGTTTGGCGATGCCGATCAGGTCGCCCTGGACGACCACGTCCCCGGCGCTCACGTCAGCGCCAGCGGTATGGTCGATGGTGTTGCCGTCATGAATGAATCGTGCTAGCATCGTTTGTCCCTTTCTTTATCACAGGCATGGTTCGAGAATGGGGCAGCGGCCTAATTCAGGCCATAACCCCGCACAGAGAGTTCAGGGATGTTCAATGAAAAAGGTATTCGTAGTCCTCGCGATTCTCGTTGCTTCAGCTCTCACCAATTACGCGTTGGCCTTGCTTTCATCTCAGCATCAGCCTCTACGGCTGTATGAGGAAGAGCCCACCAATAACCAAGCGATGCTTAAGGCAGAGCTGATCCGCGAGTATCCAGCCGTTTCGAGTTCCGATATTGATGTCCTCGTCAAGGAATGCACCACCGGGTGGGGGCGACGCGTGATCATCGCGAGGGGCTTTGATGATTCGCACTACGTCGCGGGGCCAGAAACCGACGCGGAATGGGTCCCGTACCAGTATGGCGAAAACATAGTCGGCAGGCGGAATGCTGATTTCACGGGTATCCATGAGCCGCGAATGTACATTCCCATCATTCATACACGCGTTCTTTCCGGCTGGCCTTTCGCCTCTTTGTCTCACGACTTGATTTCAGATCAAGACCCGGCTGCAGTGCGAATTACGCTTGTACACACGAAGGCAGTGCCCTTCGTGCCGGTCTTTCCGGGTTTCGTATTCAATACGCTTCTTTACGCAATACTCCCGTTGAGTATCTGCGGCATTGTGTATCTTCGCCGGCGTCAACGGAGCCAGCTACTTGCCACTCAAGCCGCATGAAGTTCCTACGCTTCGCCCTTCATCTTCAGCGCGCCACGGTGGTCCTGCTCGCGGACGCCGAAGTCGATGAAGCCCCGGAACATCACGCCGAGCGTGTTGAAGTCGGCATCGGTCTTCTCGACGGTCGGCCGGTCCACGCCGTTGAGGAACGCGACCTCGACGGCGGGTAGGCGGTTGGGGTCGGTCAGCAGGTACCACGCTTTCTTGGACGCGCCCGGGAAGGACGCATTGCCCAGGTACGCGGTACTGACCACGTCGAGGGTTCCCACGTGCGGATTGTCCTTCGGCTTGGCCTTGTTGGCGGTGGTGGTCTCGTTCAGTTCCTTGGAGGTCATCAGCAACTGGGCCGCAACCTTCAGCGCCGTGGGAACCAGTAGCTGCGTGGGCCCCATCCCAAGCGGCTTGCCGTTGGGCTTGACCTGGTCGTCGAAGAGTTCCACAGCCTTGGTCAGGCCGTCCACGGTCAGGGCAGTGTCAGCGCCGGCGGCATAGTTCTTGTGATCGGCATGGAAGAACGCCTTGCCGTCGGACTGCACGGGGTTGCTCAGCCACAGGCCCCATACGGCGTCGGCAATGGCCTCGGCCGCGCCCATGCCGATCTGGCGCGGGATGTCGGTGAACGCGCCCATGTCATCGTTGATGATCATCTGGCGCGTCAGGGCAAACATGATCCCGTGAGTGTCGGCTTTTTGGCCAAACTGCTGTTCACCCAGTTGGCCGTGCTTGAGCTCACCGTCGGGGCCGACCTGCTGGAACTGGAAGCTGCCGGTCATCCGGTAGCGCGTGTGTTCCTTGAAGTCGTTGACGGACGCGATCTTCGCGATGCTCCGCCAGGCGTCCTCGACGTAGTTGTACCCCTCCAGCAGCATCTTGTTGGCGATGTTGCTGAGGATCCCCGGCAGGCTGGCCGTGCTGAACGCGGCCTGCAGCCAGTTCGAGGCGTCGCGCCGGAAGCGCGGCAGGCGCTGGCCGGAGGCCAGTTCGCAGAACTCCTGGATGCCCACGCCGCGCAGCTTGTCGGCGGCCTCGAGGATCGGCTCGTCATACACGGCCTCGATCCGCGAATTGGGCAGGCC
The DNA here is from genome assembly GCA_028277545.1 of Phycisphaerae bacterium. Taxonomy (GTDB): domain Bacteria; phylum Planctomycetota; class Phycisphaerae; order UBA1845; family UBA1845; genus JANQGB01. Next base: position 5,893 of record JANQGB010000385.1, read on the forward strand.
CGACGCCATCAGCGCCACGGCCTCGAAAACCTGCGGGCTGGTATTGCGGGGCTGCGAGGCCACGGCCGACACCTGCGGGCGAGACGCGCGGAGCACGTGCAACTCGGTGCGGCTCTCGTCCCAGCCTTCCTCGATGGCCTTGGCCTCGATGTCGGG
>JANQGB010000490.1 GCA_028277545.1 Phycisphaerae bacterium
GTCGTAGACCTCGAAGTTCTCACTGCTGACGGCAGAAACCGCAACGCCCATGAAGCTGTCGTCGGTCGCCGGCGTCTGGTTCCGGTCGTAGAAATAGGAGTTGTCGTCCAAGGCGTCGATGTCGTCGTTGTCCAGGTCGACCCCGCCGACCTCACCGTCAGCGGAACCACCATTCTCGAAGGCGGTGTCGAACTCACCGGTATGGACCGAGACGGGACTGCGGTTGGCCGCGGCATCCACCACCGCATTGGAGTCGATGTAGGCCTTGGTCGTCTTGAGGGTGATGGGGATGTTGACGGCACCGCCCACGCCGGCTGTGCTGCCGTATGCCCCGGCCCCGGCCCCCGCATCCAGCCGCGTCTCGTCCACCGCGTTCACCACCACACTGCCTTCGGCGTACACCGTCGCGCCCGCTCCGATGTAGGCCGTGGTTGTGGCATCCAGTACCGAAACGCCCAGACTGCCGGCGAAACCGACCGACTTGCCGGAAACACCGATGGAGCCGACCACCGTCACAATCTCCTCCTCGGAGACCGCCTCGACCATCACATTGTTCTCGGCCTCAATGTCGGCGCCGGACCCGATCCAGGCCTGCGTGTCCTTCACCAGCCAGAAAACGTCACCACCCACCCCGATGCCGCCGCCGCTGAGCGAAATGCTAAGAGCGCCGGCCACACCCACTTGGTCTGTACGGTCGCCCGCGCGCACGACCACGCTCTGGGTGCTGCCCTCGCCGCTTGCCGCCTGGTTCACCTGCGCTCCGTCACCGATCCACGCGTGCGTAATCCCGTCCATCACCGTCACGGTCAGCGATCCGGCCAGGCTGTAGGCCGCGTTGTTGGTGAAGGTCCCCGCCGCCGCGATGGTAACCACCTCGTCGTGGGAGACCGCCGTCACCGCCACGCCCTGCATCGACTCGGTCTTCTTGCTGTTGCCGATCACACCCGTGTAGACTGTCACGTCGGCTTGGTTGGCGTTGGCCTGCACCGTCACACCGTCATCGATGTAGGACTTCACGGTGCTCGTGGCGATAAGCGTGCTGTTGGCGACACCCCAGGAGGAAGCGGTGCCGCTCGCCCCCGTCCCCAGACCGCCCAGGCTGATGGAGCCGGCGACGGTCACGATGTCCATGTAGTCATCCGCACTGACCACCACACTGCCGTCTGCCGTGATGCCGGTCGTACCGGTGATGTAAGCCTCGGTCTTGAGAGTCAGAACATTGATCGTGAAGGATCCGGTGTCTGCCCCACCCGAAGAGACCTGACCACCCGCGGCAATGGAGGTGATTGTCGCATCCTCCGTGGCGGTCACGACCACATCCCCGGCCGACACATCCACCGTCGTGTCCTCGACGTACGCCGTCACGGCACCGCTGATCACGTTGAACCCCAGCGAGACGCCCACACCGTCTCCCGCCGCAGTGGCCCAGGTGAAGGCCCCGCTGCCTGCAACGGAGAGGATGTAGCTGGTATCCTCGGCCGTCACGCTCACGCCATCCACGGCGTCGATTCCCTCTTCCTCCTTCTCACCTTTGATGCCGGCAACCGGCGCGCGTGCAATCGCATTGAGGCTCACGCTCAGGGAGATGGACATGGCGTTCTGGTTGCTGCCCGTGACGGCAAACGCCACGGCAAACGAGTAGATCGAGCTCGCACTCTCGGCCAGGAGGCTCAAGGCGCCGCCGCTGCTCACCTCCGAATCCTCGACGCGAACCGCAATCCCGTCGTCGGAGAATGCGCGAATGACATTGATCGCAATCGAGGCACCGACACCGGTCGCCGAGGTGTCCTTGAAGTTCAGTGCAACCCCCAGACCACCCGCGACGGCGTAGATCTCGGCATCTTCCGAGGCCTTCACCGTCA
>JANQGB010000516.1 GCA_028277545.1 Phycisphaerae bacterium
GTCCAGGCAGCGATCCCTGTCCCGGGCAGTCCTGTGATGAGGTGAGCGACCTTTGCGTGGCGGGTCCGGCGTTCGAAGACGACTTCGAGAGCGGCAATACTCAGGGCTGGAGCCTGTACGCTGCCGGGTCGACCGCCAGCACGGGCAACTGGACGATCGGCGACCCCAATGGAACGAGCACCGGAGGAAGCCAGGCCCAGCCTGAGGACGCCTTCGAGGGGGGTGGCTGCATCTTCACGGCCCAGAACACGTCGCTGGGCTCGGATGACGTGGATGGCGGCGTGGTCTACCTGGTGTCGCCGGCCATAGACCTGTCCGGGGCGGGCTCAGCCGAGCTGCGCTTCGTGCGCTGGTTCTTCAATCGCGATACGGGTGAGGATGCGGGCGACTTCTATGTAGCCGACGTGTCTGACAACGACGGCGGTAGCTGGGTCAACCTGGAAACGCTCGGCAGCAGCCAAAGCGCGAATAACTGGACCGAGCGCGTGTTTGCCCTGGAGAGCTACATCAGCCTTACATCGACGGTTCGCCTGCGGTTTGGTGCCAGTGACGGTCCCTCGGCGGGGAATATCATCGAGGCGGCCCTGGACAACGTACTGGTGACTGCCGGCGGCGGGTGTACCGGTGACGGCGACTGTGATGACGGCCTGTTCTGCAACGGCGCCGAGTCGTGTGTTGACGGCAGTTGCCAGCCGGGCGCCGCCGTCGATTGCGATGACGGCGTGTCCTGTACGGACGACTCCTGCAACGAGGGAACGGACGCCTGCGACAACCTGGCCAACGACGCCAACTGCGACAATGGACAGTATTGTGATGGTGTCGAGACCTGTGACCCGTCGTTCGACTGCCAGGCGGGAACAGCCGTTGATTGCGACGACGGGCAATTCTGCAACGGCGCCGAGTCCTGTGTCGGCGGAGCCTGCCAGGCGGGCGGCGATCCCTGCCCAGGCCAGTCCTGCGACGAGGGCACCGACCAGTGCCTCTCCGGGTCGGCCGCGAGGCTCGAAGCGGGTGCCCTGGCGGTGGGCGGAGGCTATACCACAGTCAACCTGGCCAACACCTACGCCAATCCCGTTGTGGTTTGCACCGTGCAGTACGACAGCAGCACCACGCCGGTGGTCACGCGTATAAGCAACGTGACTGCCGACAGCTTTGACGTGCGCCTGCAGAACCCCTCTGGCGGGGCGGTCGCGACGGAGAACGTGAGCTACCTGGTCGTCGAAGAGGGCGCCTGGACCGTCGATGGCGTCAACATCGAGGCCCAGAGTTATCTCTCCACGGTAACTGCCGAGAACAACAGTTGGGTAACCGAGGCGCAGGACTACCTGCAGAGTTACACCAGCCCGGTCGTAATCGGGCAGGTGATGAGCGAGAACGACGCCGACTGGTCGGTGTTCTGGTGCCAGGGCGTGACCCGACAGACTCCGCCGTCGAGCGGTTTGATCTCCACGGGCAAGACTGTCTGCGAGGACCCGGACACCGTCCGGGCCGACGAGACCGTCGGCTTCGTGGTCTTCGAGTCCGGTCACGGCACGATAGGCGGGGTGGCCTTCGAGGCGCAGCTAGGAGCGGACTCGGTGCGCGGCGTGACCAACAACCCGCCGTACACTTACTCCTTTGCAGCGCCCTTCGCCACGGCACCGCAGATCGGGCTGGCCGCTCAGGCGGGCATGGACGGCGGCAATGGTGGATGGGCCCAGATACACGGCCCAACCCTGGCGACCACGACCACACTCTATCTGTCGATCGACGAGGACCAGGTCAACGACCCTGAGCGGAACCACACTACCGAACAGGTCGGATACATCGTCTTCGAGGAGGCCGTAGTGTATCCCTAGCCCGATGCCCGCACCTGGGCACAGGTAGGGTGTGTCCCGGACGCATCAATTTGGGAGAGGCTTTGCCAGCACAGGTAGGGCACGTCCCGGGCGCACCAGTTCTGGAAAGGCATTGCCGGCCTACGCCGGCTCGAAAGACTGCAGAACCTTTTCGATCTGCTCTTTCATGGTCTGGCCGTATAGGTCCTTGGCTTGGAGCTTGCCCTCGGGGTTGATGAGGAACGTGGCGGGGATGCCGTAGACACCGAAATCGTCCGCCACCTTCTGGCTTCCGCCCTTGTCACCGAAGACCTGCGGCCAGGCAATCTTGTGCTTCCTGATGAAGCCGCGCAGCGCACCCTCGTCCTGGTCGAGACTGATCCCGATCAGGACGAAGTCGTCGCGCTTGGCCAGCGCTTCGTGCACCGCCTTCACGTTCGGCACCTCGCCCACGCACGGCCCGCACCACGTCGCCCAGAAGTCGAGCAACACCGTCCGGCCTCTGAGCGACGCCGAGGTGATCTTCTTGCCGTCGAGGGTGACCAACTCGAAGGCGGGCACCGTGTCGCCGATCTTGACCTTGGCTTCGGGCATGTCGCCACCGCCGGCGGTCGCGACGGCCATCTCGAAGCGGTAGTCCGTCCGGGGCGCCTTGATCGGCTGATCGCGCAGTGCTTCGTACTCCCGGTGCATCACCGTGATGAGAAACTCGTCGAGCGGGCTGTTGCTGATAAGGAATCGTCCGTTGCCGTCGGTCATGGCCTGCAGGCCCAGCGTCTCGTGATCGCGCCACCGGACGGCTGCCACGTAGACACCGGGGATAGGCTTACCCTCCGCATCCACCACCACGCCTCCTACCTGGGCGGCCGGCCCCAGCTTGAGATTCAGCGTGGTGGTCTGGCCCGCCGCCACCGAGACCTGGCCGAGTTCGGGGGCATGGCCTGACAGGTGGACGGTCACCACTTGTTCGCCAGGAGGCACGCCCCTGATACGGTACTTTCCGTCGAGGCCCGACCAGTCTCGCGGGGTGCGGTCACTGGGCACGCTGCCGGCCACCACGCGGGCGCCGTTCAACGGAAGGCGGGTGTCACGGTCGGTGATAGTGCCTACAATTGTGCCGGCCGGCTTCATAACCAGCGTGTGGCTGGATTCGAGTTTGCCGCCGCCCAACTCGATCTGGCGGTCAAACTCCGCGGAGGAGATGAAGTCGTCATGCGTCAGCCGCACGCCCAGCAGTGCCACGTCGTAATGAACTCCGCGAACGGTCAGCTTGCCGGCGGCATCGGTGGCCAACGAACGGTAATCGCGGCGGTCGTCGTCAATGCACTCGACGCTGACGTCGGCAATCGGCTTGCCGGCGTCGTCGTTGACCTGCACGTGCACGATCCGTTCGGGTTTAAGCTCGACCACCAGGTGGCCGAGCTCCTCGGCGGTCTCGATGTGCAGCCGCTCACGCCCGAAACCGTCCGCCGCGACGACCACTGTCGCTGCACCCGGCGGCAGTCCTTCGATCTTGAAGCTGCCGTCGGTGCCAGTCTTGTCGGACCAGGTTTTGAAGGTCGACTCCACCCGGACGTCGGCGCCGGCCACGGGCTTGTTGGCGTGGAAGTCGCGCACGACGCCCAGCACCACGGCCGACCCACCTAGTTCAGCGTCAATGAAAGGCGGGAAGTCGTCGTCCGGATCGATCTCCACTTCACGGGTGACCGGTGCGTACCCCTGACGCGTGATGGTGACCACGACCTTGCCGCTAAGCCGACCCGGCAAAGTCAGCTTGAAGTCACCCATTCCATCGCTTGTGGCCTTGCCCAGTTCGACCACCGTGCCCGACTCACCGGCGGGACGGGTGGCGACAATCTGCGCGTCCTTCACGCCGGCGCCCATCAGGTCGAATACCTGCCCCTCGATGACCGTCGTGGGTTGGGTGTCCGGCTTGTCCTGTGCCACTGCAATCGCCGGACCGAGCAGTGCCAGAGACAGGCAAAAGGCCAGCGAGCACAGGCGCCCGGTCGCCGAGTTGTGCACTGCGTGATGGCGGAGAGTCGCAAGCATTGGACATACAGGCATGGCTGACCGTCCTACAAGAAGAGGCGGCGTTGCCGGCGACCGTGGAATCGTATCGCAGTGCGTTGAGATACACCGCGACGCTTGAAGCGGCATATCACGACGCACCAGGACGCGCCACGTACGCGACGAGGAGGCCGCTGGCTCGACAGACTCGCCTCATGATAGCGTCGGAGCCGTTCAGTCGCGAGAGGCCGGGCGACCCTGGTCCTCCGAACTTGCTGGCCCGACCAGATCGCGCCCGCGTCTGACGCGACCCGGCCGGTTCGAATCCGGACTCAGGTGGCGGGCTGGCTGTAGCTGGCACCGTTGATCAATGCTCGATCAATAATGCCTGCGCGGACCAAACTAAAGCGACTAAAGCGAGAACGGACTTGGCAGGGCACGTCGCAGCGTGGTATACTCAGGCTCCCGATCCGCGTCGTACCTGTTGCCACTGACAGACCTGAGCCGTTGTTTGTCGGTGCAGGTTCACAAGTTGACGTATGGCCCGATGGGTGTTCTACCGAAGGAGGAGTGGCATGACTCGAATCAATGGACTAGCCGGTGCGTCGACTATAGCGGTACTGGCTTGTGTCTCGGCCTCAGCCGTCCAAGGCGCCGCTCTCCACGATGCCGGCAGTGGAGTGATGGCGGCCAGTGAACTCCAGGCGCGTACGACCGCCGACCGGTTGGCACCAGCTACCGCGCAACCGCTGCCGCCCGGTGTGGGCTCGTCCGGACCATCCGACCGCTCGGTGGACGATGTTCTAGTCTACCACAACACGACTCCGCGGTTCTTCTACACCGCTGACGTGGACGGCACCTGGGTCGGCGATGACATTACCCTGGACGGTGCCGCCCGCCTCATCTCAGAGTATCGAGTCGGCGCTTATGGCCACGGCGCGGGGCCGTACGTAGTAACGTCGAACCTGGCCTACGGCATTGACGGGGCGACCGCCTATATGATCGCCGGCTCCGAGTGCGTCTTCGAAGTTCCGAGCGGCGCGGGCCTGGTAGACCTGTTCTGCACACTCGACCCACCGTTGATTGTCCCCGACAGTCTGTATGCTCTGTTCGAGTGTGACGACTACGAAAACGGGGCGTGGCTTGTCTCGGATGAGGCGGAGGTCGGCTTCACCGAAGATAATTGGTGCATCGAAGATCCGCGGGATTCGGAGGGCCAACCGATGACACCGGGTTGCGGTTGGTGGTTTGGAGATCCATACGGCGGCTTCGAGTGGTCGGTCAGGGCCGACCCGGACTGCAACGACAACGATATTCCCGACGAGGAAGACATCGCTGCCGGCACCAGCGAGGACTTGAACACCAACGGCGTCCCCGACGAGTGCGAGCAGCCAGCGATCCTGAGCGGGCGGAGTTGCCGCACCCACGGCGATGCCGGCGCGCTTTGCATGGATCTGGCCTTCGACGCCGCCGCGGCAGACGAGACGCCGAAGATCGAGCCCCGCCTGGGAGGTGTGGCCCGCGTCGAACTAGACCTGAGCTTCGCGTTGGACGAAGCGTCGGTATCGGCGGAACACGTACAACTCACCTGCCAGCCGCAGCCGTACACTGGTAGCGTGACGGCCTCAATGTCAGGTGAGACGACAGTCGTTCTGGATCTCGACCCGCCGATGCCAGACGGCCACTGCTGCCGGGTGACCATGGACGGAATGGTCTCGACCCTCGGCCATCCGGTGGCCGACAGTCTCTCGCTCGCCACGCTGGCGGGTGACGTCAGTCGCGACGGGATCGTCAACACGATCGACTTCTCGGGGATCAAATCGCGCTTCGGCGTCGCGACCGACGTGACTAATCAGGAATACGACCTGAACACTGACGGCATCATCAACTCGCTGGACTCGTCGGCGGTCAAAGCACGATTCGGGGTAGGTGTGGTGACATGCCCTTGAGCGTGCGGCCTGGCGTACGCTACTGAAGCCTGAAACGAATCGCGCTGATATGCAGAGTGCGTAGCGTAAGAGCCGTGGGCGATGTGGGAACTCTCGCGCTCGTTGTAGTCGACTCGGGACACCTGACCAGTTTGCGCCGAGTCCGCTGCCACCAAGAGCACCATCGCCGCATGCTCAAGGGAGCTCGACGACACGGAACCCGAAGGTGTTGAACTCGTTCGTCGGGGAGCTACTGTTGCGGTACGACGCCCGCAGGTAGCCGGCGCCGACAAAGAACGAGCCGCCCCGCAGCCCGCGATACGAACCAGGCATTATCGCTTCGTTCCACTCATACACATTCCCCCCCTGGTCGAACGTACCATAGGGGCTGTCCGAGTTCTCGTGCGCGCCGGACCCCGTTCGGTAGTACGGCAGGCCGATCGTCAGGCCGTCGCCGTCGAAGAACGTTGCGTTATTGCCCGGATCGGGATCGATCAGCTCATTGACCGGGCCGCCGTCGCTGCTGGTCGGGAAGGCATAGTAGTTGCACGTGACGCCGTCGTTGTGGTGATACGCCGCCTTGTACCACTCGTCCTCCGACGGGATCAC
>JANQGB010000539.1 GCA_028277545.1 Phycisphaerae bacterium
AGTGGAGGTCCGCTTCGAAGTCGATGCCGTCGTACGGCGTTCTCACGGGGAGGTTGACCAGAGCGCCGACAGCCAGCATCCCCGTCGCCGAGGTTAGCGCGCGTCGCCACCGGGCCGCACGGATTTCTCCGATCAGCCAGAGGACGCTCCAGGAGGCGAAGATCGCGAGCACCGGCACGATGGGCGCCCGGTAGCGGCTGGCATTAAAGAACACAATTACCGACAAGCCGCAGGCTACCACGAAGCCCGCTGCCAACGTGCGGTCGGACCGGCCGCGGCAGGCCAGGACGAGACCCACCACTGCTGGTGGGAAGAGAATGCCGAACGGGAAAGCGAACGACCCCAGGCGCCAAAGCAGCAGCCAGAGCGTGCCCGAGTAGATCCGGTGCCCGTAGAGGTCATAATTCCGTGGAATTTCGGCGGCGCTGCAAAAACGCCGTGCCTTGCGAGCCAGGCCGCCCAGAAATTCGCCTGGCTGGGCGCGCACGTAGCTGAGGGCGCGCCCGACGAAGTAGTCGTTAGGCTGCTGGGCGGAGACGTTGCCCCCGGCGTGTGGCCTCCGCATGAGTTGGTCCCACTCGGGACCGGGACGAATGGCGATGGTGCGGTCCGCCTCGGTATTGTTGCCGAGATACAGGTTGATGCCCGCCAGCGGCGTGATAAGCACAAATTCGCCGCTCGCCGCGAAGTTGCGGATGGTAGCCGGGGTGATCGTCGCCGCACAGCCCGCCACCAAGGCCAGCCCGTGCCGCGCCATCCGGGCCCATCGTCGCTGGCGAATCCCCGCCAGGACGATCCAGAACGCCGCCACTCCGGCAAACAGAACGACGTTGGGTCGCGCCAGGGCTGCGACTCCCAGCGCGACGCCACACGCCAGCCACGCCGACCACGTCTGTCGGCGAGCCGCGCGTATGGTGGCCAGCAAAGCCAGCAGGAAGCAGAAGACCACCAGGCACGATGCCTGCAGCCGCCCGTCGTGGAACACGAGCGGGCCGTACAGGGCGACAATCAGGCCGCCGACGAACCCGACCCGGCGATCGAACAGCCGCCGCCCCAGCAGGCAGGTCAAAACACAGGTGCCGCCGCCCAACAGAGCCTGCAGCATGCGGGCCGCGGTGAGACTGGGGCCCACCAGTCGGTAAACGCCCGCCAGCAGATACGGGTACAGTGGCGGGCGTGTGAACGGGCCATTCCACGGGTCACCCCCGCCCGCGAGCGCCTTGCCCAGATCGTGGTACTGGGACGCGTCGATAATGGGCACGCCGAAACTGGGATCGTCGCCCGATTCCAGGACATACAGCAGCCTAACTGCGAAGCCCAGCAGGCCGACAGCGATCAGGCCGCGATCGAGCGATGGCCATTTGGAGGGTCGTTGGGGCACGAGTCCATCCTAATTGTGGCCTTTGGCGCTCGCAACTGAGGGTTGGTCAGTAACGGAACAGTCGGTATAATCCCGCCCGATACGACAATCTGACCTGGAGAGTTCATGATGGTGGACAGCTTCCTGAGCATCGTGCCCACGACCGCAGTAGTCGGCCTGTTCAACCTGGACTTCGACGGCTACGTCTACAGTGCCGAGTTCCTGTCTGTGATTGCCGGGCTGTTCACCGCGTTCTTCGGGGGTCTGGCCAACGCTTTCCTCTCCAACATGTTCGCGGGTGGGTCGTGACGAGCGACGGCGGACCACCGGTCCGGCAGGCTGACGTCTCCGGAGCGGCTGCGGGGCGCCCCGGCTGGCCCCCGGGCGTGGCTTGACCGTCCGTTGTTGTGTGATATATTTACAGGTGCTCATCCGCGGCGCCCTGATCTCGCTGGTCAGTCTACCCATCAAGGCCGCGGTGGCACGGAAACACCGTTTGACGGCTTAGAGTCCATGACGCGCAGCACATGCTAACGTTGGTCTCCACGACAGGTCGATCGGGCCTGGCTGGAGGCTGTGCGTGCGTCACGAGGCTCTGGGCCGCTTGTCGTTTTGATTCCGCGCCGTTGGCGGCCGGAAGGTTCACCTAGGATCGGAGTACAGTCCTGATCATCACGCTTCCGGACGGATCCCAACTCACCGTGGAGGAGGGGTCGACCACGTTTGACGTGGCAGAGAGGATCGGCCCGCGATTGCGACGCGCTACCGTGGCCGGTCGGACCACCATCGACGGTTACACCGAGATTGTCGATGCCAGCCGCCCATTGCCCGATGGCTGCCAACTCGAGATTCTGACCAAGGACGACGCCTCCAACGCTTCGTTGATGGTGCTGCGGCATTCGGCCGCACACGTTATGGCGGAGGCGATCTGCACGCTCTTTCCCGGAACCAAGCTGGTCTACGGCCCTCCCCTGGACGATGGCTTCTACTACGACATCGATCTGGACCGGGCAATTACGCCGGACGACTTCGAGAAGATCGAGGCCGAGATGGCCCGGATCATAAAAGAGGACCGGCCGTTCGTCCGCTGCAACATGCCTCGCGACGAGGGGATGAAGAAGCTCGAGTCCGAGGGCAGCCGCTACAAGATCGACAACGCCCGCCGGGCGGAGGGCGATACGCTGAGCTTCTACGTGACGGGCGAGAACACGGGCGCGGATTTCGAGGATCTGTGCCGCGGTCCCCACGCTCCCAGCACCGGTATGATCGGGGCCTTCAAGGTCAGCCAGGTCAGCGGGTCGTACTATCGGGGCGACGTAAACGACAAACAGCTTCAGCGGGTCTACGGCACGGCCTTCTTCAAGAAGAAGGCTCTGAACGAGCACCTGGCCCGCCTTGAGGAGGCCAGGAAGCGCGACCACCGCGTGCTGGGGCGTGATCTGGGCCTGTTCACCATCAGCTCGGAGGTGGGCGGCGGACTGATTCTCTGGCAGCCCAAGGGGGCGATCGTGCGGATGATGCTCGAGCGTTTCCTGATGAGCGAGATGCTCCGGCGCGGCTACCAGCCGGTTTACTCTCCGAACATCGGACGGCTCGAGTTGTACCGCACCAGCGGCCACTACCCGTATTACGAGGACTCGCAGTTCCCGGCCCTGTATGAGACGGACCGGGGCAAGGTGCTGCTCAGCCTCAAGCACATTGCCCAGCGGGCCGCGAACCAGGTTGGTGACGAGCTGGCGGAATCCAGGAAGGCGGCCGCTCGGCTGGCTGGCGTGGTCCAGGACGTGTGGGGCAAGATCGAAGGGCTGGACGCCGAAGGGCCGGTAGACGAACTGGCCCAGGTCGTCGAGCGGGAGTTGGTGAAAGAAGAGGGCTTCCTGCTCAAGCCCATGAACTGCCCGCATCACGTCCATATCTACAAGGCCGTGCCGCGGAGTTACCGCGATCTGCCGGTGCGATTCGCGGAGTTTGGCACGGTCTATCGCT
>JANQGB010001156.1 GCA_028277545.1 Phycisphaerae bacterium
TCATTCTACACCACCCACCAGTGAAGGACCTGGCCGGTCAACACGATCAGTGAGCCGATAGTCAGCGGCACACCATAGGGCAGCAGCGCCGAACTCGAGCCGAAACTGTGAGCCGACCCGAACTCGCTGAAGGCCGTATCCCGACTGCTGCACTTGACCATGATGATTCCCAGGTTGCGCCACGCGCTGGCCACCTTCTTTCCCGCGGCGATCATGATCAGAGCGATAATGCCGCCGATGATCGCTCCCGCCGCAAACGAAACCAACGTCATCCAGGGGCCGAACCAGACTCCAATGGCTGCCATCAGCTTGACGTCCCCGGCTCCCATCCCGTGCATTGCCCACGGAATGATGAGCACGCCAAAGCCGACCGCCAGCCCGCCCAGGCCGACCCACACGCCGGACAGACCGTGGAAGTACGCCTGTACCGCAAAACCCAATACGATCAACGACGCGTTGAGCCAGTTGGGAACGCGACGTTCCGAGTAATCGATCCATGATGCCCAAAGAACGCCCGGTACCAGAATACCGCATGTAACTGCCCAGAAAGGATCCACGGTTGTGCTCCCCGTTATGTTTGGAAGGTTGTCGTGTTCGCTTCACGTGCCGGCGGTGAGGAGTCCGGCCGGCGATCCTTGTGGATCGCCTCGCCGAACCTCACTCGCGCTGCACAGAGGGGTGACGGGTCACCGCTGCTGCGTACCCGCCACCCCTCCAAAGACCTTGACCAGAACCGGCGCCCCAGACTAGCAGGCTACCGGATCCCCGTGGCCTGTACGCCCTGACGGTTTACGTACCATCGGGCAGGCCGGCCTCAACGTTCGAGAAGGTAGTCGATACCTTCCCGCCCAAGGCAGTAATCGCACCGATGCACACCACGATAATGAGGGCGAGCATCACCGCGTACTCGGTCGCGGTAGGGCCATCTTCCGATTTGAGGAAACTCTTGGCGCGATCAACAAACGACTTCATGGTACTCTCCTTCGAGGTGGGACCCCTGCATGGGCCCGCGAAGCTACGAACCGCGTCAGCCCCCTCCGTGAGAGCCGCGCTAAAACTTAACGGCCCGAACCTCCGAGGGTCACGAGCAGGAACCGGCCTGTTCCGTCAGCCGGGTAAGACGTGGTGTTCTGCGTGGTCGGCCCGGCGTGACTCGTGCCAACCGAATTCAACATAAGAAACAACCGGCCCCGGGGCAAACAATTAGCCGGCAAAAACGCCATTTCCCGGTCTGGGCGCATGACCGTGGATATGGGACTCGAACAAGGTCCGAGAGTTACGCGTCACACGCTGTCGTAGTGCCAGTAGAGGGCATGCGGAAGGCGACATGCTTGCTCAGAATGAAGTTGCTGAGTGTGGCCGCCATTATGCCGGCGACGCAAAAGAGCTGGTAGTAGGGGCGCCAGGCCGGCAGCAGCGCGTAGAGGCTGTTGGAAATCGACCAGTTGATCACCAGCCCCAGCGAGCACACTGCGGCGAAGCGAACGAACTGCGAGCGCTTGCGGCCCTGGCGAGAGTCCGGAAACGTGATCCGCCGGTTGAGGAGGAAGTTGGACACCATGGCGGTCAGGATGCTGCCTATGCGGGCGACCGGGAAGACCACTCCCAGTGCGACCAGCAGAGTCATCAGCGTGAGGTCCACGATCATCCCGCAGGTGCCCACGGCGCAGAACAGGCCCGCCTGGCTGGCGGTGGGCCAGCGCCACCCGTACAGGCGGCGCAGGTGCCGGACGTACTCGACCTGCTGCGCCAGGTCCATCTTGCTGTCGCCGGCGTGACGCGAGGCGAAGGTTATGGGCACTTCCACGACTGACTCTGGTCGGCACTTGACCAGGATCTCCAGGCCAATCTTGTAACCCACGGGACTCAGCGCCTGTCCCGCCACCAGGTCCCGGCGGAAGCAGAACAGGCCTGCCATGGGGTCGCGCACCTGCCGCCCGACCAGGGGAAGCGCCAGCCAAGTGGCGATCTTGCTGTTGAGCTGGCGATATAGG
>JANQGB010000814.1 GCA_028277545.1 Phycisphaerae bacterium
GCCTGTTACTTGCCGATCGAGTCGCGGGCCTCGACGGCCGGTATCGACAGCCCGCGTCCGATCTGACATTTGCGCGGTTCGCCAGCCTGTTATGCAGTCAGGTTGGAGCGGTCTACGCCTCGCTCTGAAACTGTCACCGACGATCGCCCCCCACACAGCAAGCACGTGCGGTATAGACGGTATCGCCCCGGCCAGTCACTCCATGACTACAGTGCGGACACGCAACCGCGCTCCAGACGCGTCCGGCTGCGTGTCCGCTGCTGGTAGCCAAGCTCTCGTCCCGTGACGCTCCTACTCGCAGAGGCCGGTCTCAGGATTACACGTCAGCCCCGGACCACACTGGATAAAGTCGCACGGGTTGATACCGCCGGCGTCCGGAGGACTACAGTTGCCCGCGTCGTCGCAGCACATGCCAGTGCTGGGATCGCACGTAGTGCCTGGCGGGCAGCTAATGAAGGAACACAGATCACCGCCAGAGTCCGGCAACTGACAATCGCCTGCCTCGTCACAGCACATGCCACTGGTTGGATCGCAGACAGTACCCTCTGGACAGGTGACCAGGTCACAGATACTCCCGAAGAACTCCGAGAAATCGCACGGCGGTGGCGGCGGCGGGTCAAATGCGCAGCGATCGCAACCGAGGTTCAGGAAACTCTCATAAACGTCCGTGAGCGCGGTGACCTCTTGCATAATCTGCGTTGTCATCTCCATACACTCGGGGCTGGCGACTTCTGCCGCACACTCCGGGTCCGAAGGCGAGCAGAAACACCGCTCCAGGTAGTCGCAGAACAGCGGCCCGTAGGTTGTCATGTAGTCCACGAGCTGATCGTTGAGGTCGGCGCACTCACCATCCTCGGCGCACTCGCCACCGCTCATGGGGCAAGCCGGATCGTCCGGGCAGGCGTCGCAGTCGTCACCGAAGTCATCTCCGTCACCGTCTGCCTGCCCGGGATTGGGCATGAAGCGGCAGTTGTCGGTTCCATCCGGTACTCCGTCGCCATCGGTGTCGGCCGTACAGGTGTTGTGCTGGTGGCTGCCGCCCGGGTTGAAGTGCTCGGTACAGGCGATCAGCGTGCCGCCCTGGAGCACCTTGCCGGCGGCGTAGTCGGCGGCCTTGGGCCGACCCGCATTTCCGCTGACGCCCAGTACGAACGTGGTTTCGGGGTCCGGGTTATTGGGGTCTATGGCGTGGACCCAGTCCATCTCGGCCTCGAACTGGATAGCCTGGAGATCCTGTTCGGCGTAGTCGAACACCTTCTGAATGGAGGGGTCCTGAACGTTGGTGAAGGTCAGCCGCATGAGCACGGGGAGCATGGTCTGGGCCGTGCCGCCGTTTTCGTGGGTCTTGTTGGCGGTCAGCGTGCCTCTGGGGGACTCCGTGTCGGAAAGGCCGGCCTGCACGTCCCAGAGCGTGGGCTGGCCATCGCACATGACCGTAACCGGCTCGGTGCTCTCCAGGTTCAGGCCCACGATCTGCACTTCAACGGTTCCCGTCGTGCCGACCGCATCATCGGGCTGGATGGGATCGTCGGTACGATTGACCACCGTGTCCGCCGCTCCCAGTGTCCGGTCGTTGATTGGCACACCGACGAAACTGGCGGCCCCGTCGAACGGGTCGCAGCTTCGACCATCGAAGTCGAAGAACCCGGCCGGCACCGGCGTATCCGAAAAGTCCTGATCGGATCGAGACTCGGCGTCGGGATCGGTCACCCACAAGTCCTGCGGTGCGGGTGCTCCTTCTCCTTCTCCCTCGCCGTCACCGTCACCCTCGCCTTCACCCTCACCCTCACCCTCGGCATCTTGGCATTCGTTAGTGTCGAGATTGCATTCGAGGTCATCGCAGCAATCGGCGTTGGAGGTACAGGCCTCTCCTTCCGCAGAGCATTCCCCTCCACCCCCGCCGCCGCCTCCGCCGCCGGTTGCACAGCCAATGACGATGGCCGTGACGAGCACCGCCAGCATTCCGGTACCATACAAGAGCGCCGATCGGTTCATCTTCATGCCCCTTTCTCAATCGTTGTTGCTCGTCGAATCCAGGCCCCGACCGCCCAGAGCCCGGCGCCAAGTACAGAACTGCTCCGCTCCGACATGATACGTGTAAGCGGCTACCGGTCAAACACGTGGGCCGCTCATACAGTAGCA
>JANQGB010000823.1 GCA_028277545.1 Phycisphaerae bacterium
CTTCTTCGATCTTTCCGGCGCGCCAATAGGCCCCGGTGAGGACCGCGGCAAGGCTAGGAGGTACGTCGGGGATCGACTCCTCGGCGTTGCGCGCCAAGCGCTCCGCGGTGTGCCAGTCGCCGTCGTTGAGGGCGTCAGCTATCAGGTTGTGAAATGTGCGGGTCGATGCGGCGCGGCTGACGTGGCCGATGCATGTCCAACAGCCGGCGACACACAGGCAGCTTGCGCCCACCAGGAGGCAGATTCTGACCACCAATCTCCGGCTGACCGACGGGCTCCGCTTCTCGTACATTGGCCGCCATTGTATCCGGGCGAATTACGCGATTCCAGCGTAGCTGATCTCTCTCGCCCCGACTCGTGCCTGTCTGCCTGATTCATGTCGCCCATCATGACGATGACGCCCCCACCCTGACAGAGCCGATACGCGGGGCCAATTCGTTCGTGTACCCGGAAGTGAACGTCTAAACGCCTGCCGAAAGGACGGCTTGCAGCCGCTCGGCGCGATAATATCCGGGCGCAGAGTACTCCACGCCGCCGCGCACTTAACGAGCCCAAAGTGGGCGTCGTCAAACAGCCGATATATCCTCCTGCAGACTTCAGCAGCTCCACGCACCGGCGATGGCGTGGACATTTACTCATGCGGCGTCTCTATGAGGCTGGTTGTCGGCCATCCTGCGATCGACGGTTGGGGCACGGCGCGGCCAACCGCGAGCCGATGCACGGGCTTCCTGGGTGCACGGCACAAGCCACTTTCGCCAGCCACATTCTGTCACTTCTGGTCATCAGGGAGATCACTCATGACCCGCACCGGTCAACACAGGTCCGTACCGCTTGCCTGCGTCGTGTTACTCGCCTCGGTTATGGGCTGCGCCAGTGGCGGCGGCGGGGGTGGCGGCCAGGTGGATGGCCCGCCCAACGGCGATGACGGGCCGGAGCAGGTCGGCCAGCCGGGCCCGGTGGTCATCAGCGAGTTCCTGGCCGTCAACCAGTCCGGCCTGCAGGACGAAGACGGCGAATTTTCGGACTGGATCGAGGTGCACAATACAGGCGACGATCGGGTCGAGCTGGGCGGCTGGTCGCTGACCGATGACCCTGAAGAGCTTGCCAAGTGGGTGTTGCCCGATGTTGCCCTGGGCGGCGGCGAGTACCTGATCGTCTTCGCCTCCGGCAAGGACCGCACCTCTACCGATGGCGGAGACCTGCACGCCAACTTCGGACTCGACGCCGCCGGCGACTACCTGGCCTTGATTGCGGCCGACGGTGCCACTGTCATACACGAGTTCGCGCCGGCCTACCCCCAGCAGTACGCCGACGTCTCCTACGGCCTGGACGGCGCTGAGCATCTGTACTTCACCACCCCGACGCCGGGCTCTGCCAACGCGGAGGGAGTGACCGAGATTGACGTGCCGGAGGACACCGGTAGCGGCGAAGTCGACTCGGCGGAAGCTCCGGAGTTCAGCCACCAACACGGTTTCTACGAAGCGGCCCTGGACCTGGCCATTACCAGCCAGACCGAGGGAGCCACCGTCCGCTACACGCTGGACGGCAGTGCCCCGAGCGACACCACCGGCCAGGTCTACGGCGGGCCGATCGCAATCGGAACTACGACCTGTGTCCGGGCCGCGGTATTCGCCGAGGGCATCGAACCGTCCACAGTCATCACGCAGACCTACATCTTCGCTGACGACGTGTTGAACCAGCCGTCCAACCCCGAGGGCTTCCCGGATACCTGGGGCTGGGACGAAGCTGCGGAGCCACCGGAGTGGACGGCTGCCGACTACGAGATGGACCCGGCCGTCCTCAACGCGACCCCGCTTACGGACGACGAGGGCGACTTCGATCTCAAGGACGCCCTGCTGGACATCCCCACCATGTCGCTGGTCATGGACATGGATGACCTCT
This sequence comes from Phycisphaerae bacterium, assembly GCA_028277545.1. GTDB lineage: Bacteria > Planctomycetota > Phycisphaerae > UBA1845 > UBA1845 > JANQGB01. The sequence goes on from JANQGB010000823.1 coordinate 1,903, forward strand.
TCGACCAGAGCCCGGAGGCTGAGGCCGGCGGCATCTATGCCAACCCCTGGCAGGACGGCGTCGACTGGGAGCGACCCGGGTCGATCGAGCTGATCTATCCCGACGGCAGCGAGGGTTTCCAGGAGACCTGCGGCGTGAGGCTCTACGGCGGCATGGGGCGCTCTCCGTGGGCCAAGAAGCACACCTTCCGGCTGCTGTTCAAGAAGGATTACGGCTCAACCAAGCTGGAGTATCCGCTGTTCGGCGAGGAGGCCGCTGACGAGTTCGATACCGTCATCCTGCGGGCCAACTTCAACGATAGCTGGACCATGCTCTGGGATGCCTGGAAGCTGGAGCGCATCCAACTGGTGCGGGACGAGTGGATGCGGTCTTCGCAACTGGCCATGGGTTCGGTCGGTTCGCACGGCATGTTCGTTCACCTGTACCTCAACGGTCTCTACTGGGGGCTGTACAACCCGGTTGAGCGCCCCGACGCCTCGTTCTCGGCCAGCTACCGGGGCGGCGACAAGGAGGAGTGGGACGCCCTGCACGACGGTGACCCGGTCGACGGCACGGCCGATGCCTGGCAGCAGGCTCAGGATCTGGCCAACACCGGCTTGAGCAGCAACGAGGCCTATCAGCGTATCCAGGGCAACAACGCCGATGGCACGCCTAACGCCGACTACGAGAACCTGCTCGACGTGCAGAACCTGGCCGACTACATGCTGCTGAACTTCCACGCCGGCATGGAGGACTGGGATCTTCAGAACTGGTACGCCGGCCGGCGCCAGACCCAGAGCGACGGCTACCAGATGTACGTCTGGGACGGCGAGATATCGCACCTGAGCCTGGAGGGCAACGACCTGACCGGGCTGAATAACGAAGGCTCGCCGAGTGGGCTGTTCCATGCCCTGACCGAGAACACCGAGTTCCGCGTGTTGCTGGCCGACCGTGTATATCATCACTTTTTTAACGACGGGTCCCTGACCGCGGAGAACGCCGGCGCCCGGTATGAGGCCCTCACGGATCTGATCGACAGGGCAGTGGTGGCCGAGTCCGCCCGCTGGGGCGATACCGTTCGCAGCCCGGCCTACACGCGCGACGAGGAATGGAGCACCGAGCGAGACTGGATGCTGCAGGAGTACTTCCCGCAGCGGACGGATATCGTGCTGGGCTTCCTGCGCAATGCCGGGCTGTATCCGACTATCGAGGCCGCGGCATTCAGCGTCGGCGGTACGCCGCAGTACGGCGGCGTGATTCAAGCAGGAGAGTCGGTCACCATCACCGCCGCCAGCGGGACTGTCTGGTACACGCTGGACGGCACAGACCCGCGGCAACCCGCGACGGCCGTCGCCAGCCCGCGACAGGTCGAGGGTGACACTGTCCTGGTCGCTCAAGGCGCCACCTGGCAGTATCTGGACGACGGCAGCGACCCGGGCCCCGACTGGCTGATCGGCAGTGTGGCCTGGAGCTCAGGGCCGGCCCAGTTGGGT
>JANQGB010000866.1 GCA_028277545.1 Phycisphaerae bacterium
AGGTCGAACCACTCAGCCGTTTCGTCCAACCTGATGGAATAACCGGTCCAGGCTGCCGCCGGGCTGTACCTGGCGGAAATGCCAAGCCTCACATCTCCATTGCTCAGAATGACCAAGTCTTCCCCGTTTCGACAGCTCCCCGCATCATCGTTGTTGAGGTCAAAGCTCAGGGTCCAGCCGTAGGCACTGGATTGGTCGCCCAGGTACGCGGCCGGCGCTACCCAGTACCAGGCTCCCGAACTCTCGGCGCTGATGTGACCGTCCGGGCTGCCGTCCGTGGCAGTGAACACCGGTTGCGTTGGACCGGCGAAGAGGCCACCTTCAACCAGCCAGCCATCGTCGCCCGAGTCGAAAGTGGAGATGAGCCGCGCCCGATCGTCGATCGGTTCGTCGACCTCGTCGTCGCCCTGGCCGTCCGGTTCGTCGTCGAACTCGTCAATGGTGTCCAGAAGCGCCTCCGGCAGCTCATAGCCGCAGACGAAGGGGAAGTCCTGCGGGTCTGCCCGATCCGTACCGAACGTGTCTTCGGCATCGTCCGGCCAGCCGTCTTCATCCTCGTCCGCCGGCGGCTCGTAGTCGGGGTTCTCCTGGGCAACGTCCGGGTCGAATCCGAAATTCGCGAACTCCAACTCCATCGTGTCGGGGTAGCCGTCACCGTCGCTGTCGAGGACGGGATTGAGCAGGCAGTCGCCGAACAACTCGATGGTCTGCGAGCGTACCGTGTTCCTGGATTCGTCAGCTTCGGTCGCCAGAGTGTAGGGGCTGACCAACTCACGCCCCACGACGTAGGCCTCCTCGGTGATCGTCTCCCAGGCGTCGTAGGCGATCCAGCCGTAGCCATTCTCACCCCACTGGGTGCCCCACGAGTTCATCACCTTCAGCGCTTCACGCTGATCGTCGTAACCCGCCACCAGCACCGCGTGCAGGAAAGTCTCCGCCTCGTTCGAATCGTAGACCTCGCCGGATCCCAAGGCGCCGAACGTCGTGCCCACCCAGATCGTCGCCACGACCGGAATCCCCTGCGCCAGGTACGTCTGCATGCTGACCAGGTCCTGCTCGACCTGGCGGAAGTACGCGATGCGAAACTCCCCCGCCGCGTCGAGCGCGGCGCGGTCCGGCTGGGTCTCGCAGTCCTGGTCGCTATAGGGCACCACGGCCCACGTGGTGCAGCCCGTGTCGCGCAACAACGTGAACAGGTCGGTCAAAAACATACCCGCCTCCGAGCAGGAGTTGCGCTCGGACCGGCCCGTCTGGACGGAGTTCCTCTGATTGAAGACGAAGCCCGGGCTGAAGTGGCGATTGGTGCGGTTCAGATCGGTCCAGCCGTCCAGATTCTCCGCGACGAGGTAGGTCATCAGGCCGTAGGCGCCCACCCAGCCGACGCAGGAGGGCAACGCTCCCTGGTTGCAGGGTGTCGGCAGCGACGGACTGAGATCGACCGCCGGCGCCCGAGAGCCTTGGCGTACTTTCTGCGGCAGTGAGGGTGCCGGCAGCAGGTCGCCCTGTGGCAGCGGCGTAGCGCCCGCGGTGCCAGGTGCCTCTGCGCCGCACCCCTTCGAATCGTCGTCCGGGACGTTGAACTCGTCCGCATCGTCGGACGGCTGGCCGCCGCCTCCGCCACCCCCGATGACGCGCACCCGATCAGAACGGCCCCTGCCAACGCCACCGCGCCGCCAAACATCAACGCTCGTATTGTCACGGTTGTACTCCTGTTCCTCGCCATACCAGACCCCAACCAAGGCGGGTCCGATAGGATAAATGGACGAGCAGATGTTGTCGACCGGTACCGGCCCCAGGGGCACGAACGGTATAGGCGGCTGTGGCTGACAGCGGCTGGCGTACCGTTCGGATGAGCGGTAACGCGGGAGCGCTTATGATAATCCGGTGGGCTTGGTCAGTGCCCGCCGCAGGGCATGCAGCAGCTCATCGGTGCAAAAGGGCTTCTCGAGGAAGTCGAGGGCGTGCAGCTTCCTGGCCTGGACCTTCGCCTCGGCCGACGGGTAACCGGTCATGATGATAATCGGCAGGCCCGGGAAGCTGTCCCTGAGCGTGCCGGCCACCCGCATGCCGTCCGGCTCACCGCCCAGCAGCAAGTCGACAATGAGTACCTCCGGACAGAACGACTCGGCAATCTCGAGCGCCCGTCTGCCGTGCTCGGCAGTTTCCACGACATGCCCCTCGGCTGAAACGATCTCATCGAGGTGCAGCCGATAATCCGCCTCATCATCAACAACCAGCACGCGCGCCATGTGCGCCTCCCCTACCTGCGACGCTAGTTCGAGATCTACTACGTAATACCCGTGGCGCAGTTTCCTGCCGCAACGCAGACGCGCCGACCGTCCTGCACTGTCGAATAGTGGTTCCGTCGCCGCTGTGTCAGCCGACGTCGCCAGCGCCGCACGATTCCAGACAGGCGTCGCGGCCTGAAAGCAGTCTCGATACAGAGATGTCCGCAGAAACCGACCCGGCCCGCAGGAAATGTAGCGTGCTGCGACCAGATGGCAAGCCGGCCAGGGCAAACTCGGACGGCCAAGCGCAGGATGCGGCCGCGTGTCGCCAGGTGCTCACCCGTCGTCGGGCGTGCGCGGCTGGCCGCTCCGCCCACCGATCGGTCTCGGCGACCGCGTAGACGAGGTCGGCGCTCAGCAATGGGGATGATGAATCAATCAAGGTCGACGTCGGCTAGGTAGCCACATCGCTCTGACTTGGTACGTAACGTAATATCGCGTTCTCTGCCTCACGGCGAAAGGCGGTGATGTTCTTCCGGGAATCGTTCCGCCCGGCGGAGCTGACCGCGTTCACCACATACTTCACGCTGACCAGCGGCACACCGAACGTTCGCAAGAGCACGGCCAGACCGTAGAGTTCCATGTCTTCGACTTGACCGGCCGCTGGAAACATCGCCGAGCGGCGATCGTCAGGGGTCGAGTAGCGCGATCCGGTTACGCATTCCACCGTTCGCAGCCCGCCATCGGGTGTGTGTAACTCGATGGGCCTGGCCCAATGCAGATTGTCGTCGACATCGAAGCGGTGAACGCGGCCGACCATGACGACATCACCGAGACCAGGGGCGTGTGGATGTTCCGGATAGAACCCCACCGCACCGAAGTTGATGACGCTGGAGATGTCGTCGCCCAGTCGGCTGAGCACCAGGGCCGTGGCGGCTGACATGTGGTGCTCAAGTACTCCGGTGATCGCCAGGTTCAGGCGGTGGCCGCGGTAGAATCCGGTGTGTGACTCCGTTTCGTGTCTCGGAAAGCGGATTCCTCGATCGCGTCGAAGGCCAAGCCTGTCTACGAGGCCGAGTGCTTCGCGCTCCGCGGCGATGACGATGAGCGGGAGGCCGCGGCGGTTGGTGGAGGATAGGGTGTCCATCCGAACATCCTACGAGTTTTCGGTGGCGTCCTCCATTTCTTTGTCAACGCTCCACAACCGTTTCACGCCCCAAGCCCTGGCGCCAGCGTTCTTCGAGGAGATGCAGCTCCATTGCGGATCTGTCAGACGGCCACGGCAGGCAGGACGGTGCCGCCCAAAGACACCAGAGTTCGTAGCAACCTGGTCGACTGCACCTTGATTCTGCTTGCGACGTGGCAATCTGCGTCCCGCGCGCCCGGGCAGGAATCATAGAGCCGCCGGCGTTGAGTCCGAACGCGCGGTCCGCATTGCTCAACGCCGGCAGCTTGCCGAGTCCGACTATCAGTTGGCGACCTGCCCGGCGAGGTCACCTTGGCGTAATGCCCCTCATCCTCTTTGCCGGCGCCGGTGCAGGCTGACGACCGCACCCGCGGCAAGCAGCACTATACTGGCGGGCTCAGGCACGATGGTGATCCGCGCCACGTTGCCGCCGATCCAGTTGCGGTCCAGCGGGACGTCGCCGACACCCAGAATGCCCGTGTGCGGCGAGGTGATATAGCCGCCCTCGTCCATGCCGGCGCCGCCGCCCAAGGCGGGCACGCTCTTGGCGGACTCGTCGTTCACCTCGGTGCCCGCGTCCCAGACGTCTGCGTCGCTGATCATCCACGTGCCGCTGAAGGGCGATCCCCCGGGAAACAGGTCCAGGGCCCCGTAGCCATAGGAGGCACCGATGAAGGCATCGTTGCTGAAGGCCAGCATGCTGGCGAAGCTGAGGTACGGGTGCGAGGGGTCGGCCATAAGGGTGATCGACTCAGACGCACCGGGGCCTATTGGGGCCATGCCGGCGACCTCGACGTCCGCCACCGTGGTGCCCAGGAAGCTGGCGGCCTGTCCTACGACTCCCACCGGCACCCCGTCTTCGGCCAACGCCTCCAACTGCGGCGATGCCATGGCCATGCCCCCGCCGTCAAACAGATCGAAGCCGCTGTCATGGCTGATGAACGGTGCCGGCGTCAGCACGTTGGGACTGAGGTTCTCGATGGTGATGTAGAAGGTCTCGGCCAGGGCCGCCGATCCACTGGCCAGCACCACCGCGACCATCGCCGCCAACGCCACGACTCTTCCTCTTGTCTTGTTCATGGTTCCTCCTTCGCGAGTGTTTTAAATGCGCCGCCCTGCGATCAACGAGGGCACTAAGGCGCGGTCCTCCTCTGCCCGGCACACCGTTGCGCCGGGTTCAATCTGCGTGTCCCCGCTGGACAATGAGATCAGTGCTCTATACGCCCCCCTTAACGCCCGCCCCCTGCGTGACCTGTGCGAGGGCGTTTCAAGTGAAGGCAGTGGTTAGTCGACGGGGGGTGTGATTCCTGACGGGGCGAATGTAAGAAAATGTGGACGCGCTCCCGACGCACCGGCGGCCGAGGTCGTCGATCGGAATTCACCGGTGGCCGGATGTCCCCGCCCGTCCCGGGCGGGGCGGTGGTGCTCACCGACGCCGTCGCGCTCGGTGGCCGGTAGCGTGCGTCCCGGTCGCACCACCCGGGTTGTGCCCCG
>JANQGB010000874.1 GCA_028277545.1 Phycisphaerae bacterium
GGACATGGTCGTGGTCCAGGGGGCGTTTGCCCTGTCGCGTGTGCGGACCGGCGCGGAAGGCGAAGTCGACGCCCATGCCGGACACAACCACTAACCTCCGGCTGGAATCGCTGTCATGCTAAGTGCCATCCTCCGTCTCTCGTTGAACAACCGGCTGCTGGTCTTGGCCGCCGCCGTTGTCTTGAGCGTCTCTGGCTTCTACGCCGCGGTTACGCTGCCGATTGACGTACTTCCCGACCTGAACCGTCCGACCGTGACCATCATGACAGAAGCGCCGGGCCTGGCGCCGGAAGAGGTCGAGCGGCAGGTGACCTTCCACGTCGAGAACGCCGTAAACGGCGCGGTCGGCGTCGAGCGCGTGCGCAGTTTCAGCGGCCTGGGTATCAGCATGGTCTTCGTCGAGTTCGCCTGGCAGACGGATCTGTGGCGTGACCGGCAGATCGTGCAGGAGCGGCTGGCCACCATCAACGAGAAGATGCCCGGCGGCATAGTCCCCCAGATGGGGCCGATCGGCAGCCTGATGGGCGAGATCATGCATATCGGCATGCGCACCGACCGGCTGGACCCCATGGAGATGCGAACGCTGGCCGACTGGGTGATCCGGCCAGCACTGCTGAGTGTCAAGGGCGTCAGCCAGGTTTCGGTCATCGGCGGCGATCTGAAGCAGTACCAGGTTCGCGTCGATCCGGAGAAGCTGCGCATCTTCGAGCTGACCCTGCAGGACGTCGAGGCGGCCCTGTCGGCGGCCAACCTCAACAGCGGCGGTGGCTTCATCGTGGGCCCCAACACCGAGAAAGTGGTTCGCAATCTCGGGCGGGTCCAGAATCCGGCTGACATCGCCAGCGCTCTGGTTGCCATGCGGCGGGGGAGTGATCACGGCACTCCCCGGCCAGTGCGGATAGCGGACGTGGCGGAAGTCGTGGAGGCGGGCCGGCTGGTCAAGCGCGGCGACGCGAGCATTAACGGCGACGCAGCGATCATAATGTCCGTGCAGAAGACGCCCAACGTCGACACCCGCGACCTGACTGCCCGGATCGTGGCGGCCCTGGAATCGCTCAAGGCCAGTCTGCCGGCAGGGGTGGAGCTGGAGATGGACATGTTCCGCCAGGCCGATTTCATCGACCGGGCCATAGAGAACGTGTTCGAAGCTTTGCGCGATGGCTCCATCCTGGTCGTCTTCGTGCTGATCCTGTTCCTGCTGAATATCCGCACGACCATCATCACGCTGACCTCCCTGCCGTTGAGCCTGCTGATCACGGCCCTGGTCTTCACCTGGTTCGACATGACCTTGAATACGATGACGCTGGGCGGCATCGCCGTCGCGGTAGGCACGCTGGTGGACGACGCCATCGTCAACGTGGAGAACGTGTTCCGGCGGCTGAGAGAAAATGCCGCCCTGGCGGCGCCCCGGCCGACGCTGAAGGTGGCCTACGACGCCTCCATGGAAGTTCGCGGACCCATACTCTACGGGACGGCGTTAGTGCTGCTGGTCTTCCTGCCGCTGTTCTTCCTGGGCGGTGTCGAAGGCCGGTTGTTCCGGCCACTGGCGGTCGGATATATCGTGTCGATCCTGGCGTCGTTGTTGGTGGCGATTACGGTGTCTCCGGTGCTGTGCTCGCATCTGCTGGCCAACGTCAAGCCGGGCGGCCAGAACATGGATGGAGCGGTCCTGCGGACCTGCAAGGCGGTCACCAGGCGCATCTACCGGTTCACGCTGCCACGCCCGTTTGTAGTGCTGGGCGTATGCGGTGCGATGTTGGTGGGGGCGGGCATTCTGCTGACACAGTTGGGCACCGGCTTCCTGCCGCCGTTCAACGAGGGTACAGCCACGGTGTTCGTGATCGGGACGCCGGGCACTTCCCTGGCCCAGTCCAATCGATTGGGCACCCGCGCCGAGCAACTGCTGCTCGAGATACCGGAGATCAAGAGCGTCAGCCGCCGTACTGGCCGGGCCGAGCAGGACGAGCACGTCGAGGGCGTGCAAAACAGCGAGATAGGGGTGGAGTTCTGGTCGGCCGATGACGTCCGGAATCGAGAAGGCCAGGCGACGTCGAGTGGCCGGCGCCCGCCGCAAACGCTCAGATCCAGGCCGGAAGTAGACGAGGCCATCCACGACAAGCTGGCCGACCTTCCCGGAGTGTTCATCGAGATTGGCGCCCCGCTCGGGCACCGCATAGCGTACATGCTCAGCGGCGTGCGTACGGACGTGGCCATCAAGATCTTCGGCGAGGATTTCAACGAGCTCAGGGAGACGGCGCTGAAGGTTGAAGCGGCGCTGGCGGAAGTTCCCGGCGTAGCGGACCTGAGCATCGAGCGGCAAACCGAGGTTCCTCAACTGCACCTTAAGGTGGACCGCGCCGAGGCCGCCCGCTATGGATTCACGGTGGCCGAGGTGATCGAAGCGTTTGAGATGGCCACCAACGGCCGAACGATCAACGAGGTATTCCAAGGGCAGCGAACCTACGACCTCGTGGTGCTGCTGGGGGAGGAGTACCGCCAGAATCCGGACCGCCTGGCGGAGATGCGGCTCATCTCGCCGACCGGCGCTGTGGTTCTGCTGGGCGACGTCGCCCGGATCGTGGAGACCGCTGGCCCGAACCAGATCGGCCGCGAAAACACTCGCCGCAGGATTCTCGTCTCCTGCAACGTTCGCGGGCGAGACCTGGGCAGCACGGTGCAGCAGGTTCAGCAGACGATTGAGCAGCAGGTCGACTTGCCGCCCGGATGCTTCGTGCGGCTGGAGGGGACCTTCGAGAGCCAGCAAAGCGGCACGCGGACCATTCTGGGATTCTCGGTGTTCAGCCTGTTGGGCATGTTCCTGCTGCTGTACAGCCAGTTCCGATCAGTCCGGGTGGTGGCCCAGATTCTTATCAGTATTCCGTTCGCCTTCATCGGCGCGGTCGTTGCCTTGTGGCTGGTGGGGCAGACCTTCAACCTGGCCAGCCTGGTCGGGTTCATCGGGCTATGTGGCATCGCGGCCAGAAACGGCGTGCTGATGATCAGCCACTACCTGCACCTGATTCGCGAGGAGGGCATGCAATTCGGCGAGGAGCTGGTTATCAAGGGCAGCCAGGAGCGGGTTGCCCCGGTGCTGATGACCGCCCTGACCGCAGCACTGGCTTTGATTCCGCTGGCCATGCAGTCGGGCCAACCCGGCAAGGAGATCCTCTACCCGGTGGCGATCTCCATCATCGGTGGCTTGATAACCAGCACGGTGCTGGACTTTTGCGTGTGTCCTACCGTGTTTCTTCGTTTCGGCGGCAAGGCGGCCCAGTTGCTGGCGTCCGAACGAGTGAAAGCGTCCGAGGAGGCAATTCCGGCATCTTAGACGGCACATTGTGGTGGCGTCGCTGACGCCCGTATGTACGAGTATGAGTGAGTAACGAAGGAGTCTGACGATGACTACACGACGCCACATCCTGGTCGCAGTCGCGGCTACGGCCGCCTTGACGTGCTGGTCAGGAGCATGCAAGGAAGATCAAGAGCAACCCGCTGCTGACTCGCCCGAGGCCACCGCACCGCATGATCACGCTCACGACGGCACGACCGCTCACACCCACGATCACGAGGGTGGGCACCAGCATAGTGCGCCGGAGGCATCTGCGGCGCACGATCACGCTCACTCGCACGCCCTCCTCGACCCGCCGGACACTCTGCAGCAGGCGATCAACCGGATCGGCCTGGAGTTGGACAAGATCGGCGCATCTATGGCTGCCGGCCGGGCGACGGATGCGCACCAGCCTTGCGACGTCATCGTCGAACTGTGCACCGCTTTGCCCAAGCTGGCCATGGCGACAGGCAGTGGAGTGCCGCGCGACGCCATCAAGACCATCAACCAGGCCCAGAAGGATCTGGCAGCGCACGCCCGGGCTGCTCACGTGGCCAGCGAGTCGGGGAACGCGGCGGATCTCGCGCCGCTGCACAAGGACATGGTGGCCGTGTACCAGACGTTACGTCCCTACGCGCCGGAGTCCGGCAAGGAGCAGGACGCTGGACATGACCATGAGCACGGACCCGGGTCGGAGCACGGCCCCGGGCATGAGCACGATCACGGCGCTGAGTGACCTGCAGAACGGCAACGGCGGCTCTGCCGAGTGGCAGGCCGCCGTTGCGTTATTCAGTCTGTCAGGCGTTGTGCTCGCCGCGTACTCCGTGAACGACCGCTACCGGAGAGTCGCTCCGGGGGACGCGCTGAGTCACAAGTCGCGGGTCAGTATCCCTCTGCGTAGCGGGCGTCCGCCGGGTTGTAGACCCGGTTCTTGAAGACGTGCGGCTGGTTCTGCCGAGTCTGCTTGAAATAGCGGCCCTCGCCCTGCGAGCAGCCGGTCGTCAGAGACGCGAATCCGACGAGCAGGGCAAGCGTCAACGTGGCAGTAATGATGCGTTTCATTCTTCTTCCTCTCCTGATGGTCGACTGGTTCTTGGACCATTCCAATCGGCGAATCACTCGATGATAGGCATGGCATAATCACTGATCAACGCGATTGCCGTTCATTGCGGCACGGCAAGGGCGGACGCCCCAGCGTGTCCGATATTCTCGACCCTCATGTCCTCGGAGAGTGGCCAGCATTATGGGGCTGCACAACCGGGCAGCCTGGTACGGGGGCATATTGCGCACATGTGACAACTGCATCCCGAAACGGCGCCGTGCCGAGCTGACGGAATGGCCAGGCGTCCGCTGGTCGGGCGCAGCAGATGCAGCCCCGCGCAAACAGGCGGCCCGCCGGGAGAGTTCACCCCGGCGGGCCGCGAATACTCTGCCTTGTTGCCCGAGGTGGCCCTCAGAGCAACGGCCTGGTACGACCTACTGGCCGGAAGCGGCCAGAACCGCTGCGTGCGCCGAGCGCATGCCGGCGGCGTCTTTGGCCCGAGCGGCGTTGGCCAATTCCACCAGTGCTGTCTCCAGCGCTCCGGAGTCGGCGGTCCCTATCTCGTCGCCGGTCGGCCCGATCAGCGCCTCTGCCGAGACCTGTCCGGTGCGAATGTCGCCGGCCAGACGGTCGCAGTGGTTCGAGAGTTGGCGCATGGCCAGCGCCCGCCTGTCGCTCCGCTGCTTACGAAAGCGGTGGACCTCAGGAGGTGCCGTTGCGCGGGCGTATAACTCACTGATCTGCGAGATACTCTGTATGTTCGCGCCAGTGTCTGCACCTACCGTACCGGTATCTGACGGCCCGCAACCGGCCATCGCGACGACCGACAAGGCCACAACCAGCCCGTAACAAGGTCTGAACTTTCTCATGGTGCGACCCCCTACAAATATAAAATTGACTGCCGGCGATGCCGCGTATGCGGTGGGTTGTTACCCAGCCCTACCCGCGTACGGCCGCAGCGACGGCCGAACGACATCCCATTTTACCGGATATCGGCAGCATAGCCAAGATGGCTGCCGGATTGCCGGTGCCCAGCCTGCCAGGTTGTCCCAGATTCGCCTGTCCGGTCGCTGCCCTGATGACCAACGCAGAGCCGTTCGGCCGCGGGGAACCGGCAGGTGAATTCGAGCCGAGACGCCTGGCGCTCAAGCTACTGGTCCTGTGCGCCGGTGGGGCCTGCGAACAGGTTGGCCAGTGCCTGGGACATTGGCACAAAGGAATTCAGGCTGTCGGTGGTGGTCCCGGCGATGTAGTCCAGTGCCCCGCCGTACATCGAGTCGCGGATGTCGGTGCTGCAGGACGTGCCCATGCAGAGCGGGATCAGTGCCACAGCCACCACAATCATTGCCAAACGAGACATTCTGCGCATTGTTTCTACCCTTTCCGTTGGATCACAGGCCGGCGCTGACCGGCCGGCCGAACACTGCCATCAACCGTTCTCAGAACGACATCTGTAGCCGGAGCCCGGCGACGAATGCGTCGTCCCCATCCTTATCCGCTCCGGGATTACTGATGTACTGGAAGTCAGGCGTCACGCTCAGCCAGGGGAACACCTGGGCGTTGTAGTAGAGTTCGTAGACGTTTTCGCGGTCTCCGCCATCGAAATAGCGCAGGTCACTGCTGAGAATGCCCTGGGCAAAGCCGAAGCCCAGCACGTCTTCGTCGCGCGTGGGGATCAGCCCCTCGTACTGCCCGCCGATGCTCCAGAAGTGCTCGATCTCGTTGGCTTCTTCGTGGGCGAAGCTGTAGCGGAAGAACATGCCGATCCCCTGGGTGTCGGCCACGTCGGCGGGGTTCTCCTTCCAGACCATCTGATCCATGTTGAAGTAGAAGCCGACGTCGTCCCGCTTGGTGGGCACCGTAAGCCGGCGGCCGCCGAGATCGTTGAAGTAGCGGTCCTTGGGCTGGGGATCGTACCAGATACCGAGACGGTAGCCGCCTGGCAGTTCACCCCAGGCGGTTTCCCAGATGGGCATGAGACCCACCTCCGCGGCGAAGAAGAAGTAATCCTCGTCGTGGAAGGTGGTGTTGAAACCGGGCGTGTTGCCCTTGGCTTGCCCGTCGTTGGCTACCGCCAGGGCATAGAACCAGTCCACCGGCTGGACCACCAACTGCACTCCGAGACCGTCATCCGGTGCCGGGATATTGGCAATATTGACCAGTGCGGAGTTTAGGAACTGAGAAGTCTCGTCGTTGGCGTAGGCGTTGGCGTCGATGTCCCCGCCGCCGCCGATTCTGCCCAGCCGGAGCAGTGCCTTTCCGTCCCAGAAGGTATGCTCGTACCAGAGGTCACCGACGATGATCTCCTCATCGCCGGCGGCGTCGTCGTTGACGCCGAACAGGCTGCCGACGCGATCCCCGCCTATTCCGTCGTTCCAGTCGCTCTCGGCGGAAACGTACAGAATGCCGCCGTCCCAGAGGCCCATCGCTCCGAAGTCCAGGGTAAGCTCGTAATCGACGCTGCCGGTGATGCGGTGCCCATTGCGCGTCTGCAGGCCGCCGTGAACGTTGTGTTGATAGACGCTGGTCATGGAGAGGCCGAACTCGATGCCCTGGTCTTCGAGCCAGGTGCGGGCGCCCCACCAGTCCCCGGTCAGCCGTTCGTTATTGAGAACGTCGAAGGGGGGCTCTTCAGCCACCTCCTCTTCAACGACTACCTCGGTAGTGACGGTCTCCGCTGGTTCCTCCGGCGCTGCCTCGTCCGGGGTCTGCCCGGCGACCGGAGCAATGAACGGCGTAACCGCCAACAGGGCGAACAAGTATCTCATCTTACGATCCTCCATGTCCGTTACTTGCCGATCAGGCACGTTTGAGCAGCCAGACGACCGGTCCACGCCGGAACAGGTGAATTGAGGCTAATCGAGTAGCGCCGTGGCGGTCCTGCTCAGGCGCCCCACTGGCGAAACGCGCCGCGGACCGCAACATGACTGCAGTACGCGCCCGCAACACAGCCTGTCCACCTTATGTAGTAACACGACGGGCAATCCAGGAAACAGTTCCCCCGCTGACCGCCATGCGGGCGCGAACTTTCTTCTGGTTTTGCCGCATATCTTATCGGGCATAGACAGGTCCGCAAATAAGAAAATCAGGAAAAGCCGCACTAAACAGGCGGATAACAGGCGTCTCAGTGGGGTATATGCCCTATTCATGGTGACTCATCCAACGTGGCCGTGTTAAGGCACACGTTCCGCCAGACGTCTTGTCTTGGCATTGTCAGCCGTTGCTTGACCAGCATCCCCGAGTGACTGCTACGAAGTTAGCGCCAGCAGCTTAACCAGCCCACCCGAACGACCGAAATTACGGGCGTACCGCATTCACTCAAATTGCAGGTACTTCCGCTTCTGCGTCAGGTGACGCTGCCTGGAGCCGCGGCGTGCCGCAGTCGCCAGGCGTGAATCGGTCGGGCCGTATAACCGCACGGTTATCGATATGTTGCATTTCACTGGAGACAGATGTCATGTTTAAGAACCTCTCACTGCGCGCGAAGATCCTGGCTGGCTGTTGCGTGCCACTCATCCTGATGGTGATTCTGGGCGTGACGAGTTTCAGGAGCATCAACTCACTTAATGAATCGACCGCCTGGGTAGACCACACTCACGAAGTAATCGCGGAGGCCAAGGCTGTCCTGTCGTCGGCCGTCGACATGGAAACCGGCATGCGCGGTTACCTGCTGGCCGGCCAAGAGGATTTTCTCGATCCGTACAACGCCGGATCGAACCAGTTCACGGCGCAAGTTACTTCGCTTAAGAAGACGGTCAACGACAACCCGGACCAGGTCGAGCTTCTCGGGGATATAGAGACGACTATTGGCGAGTGGAAGCAAAACGTGACCGAGCCGACTATCGCGCTGCGGCGAGAGATCGGGGACGCGGAGACCATGAACGACATGGCCAAGCTGGTCGGCGAGGCCAAAGGCAAGGTCTATTTCGATGCGTTCCGGCAACAGATAGCCACCTTCGCCCAGCGTGAAGAGGTCCTCATGGCCGAGCGGAAGAAGGCCGCTGAGGAGGCTACTGCAACGGCCGCAAGGTCCCTGGTAACTGTGGCTGACACCACCAAGTGGGTGACGCACACCTACGACGTGATCGCCCAGGCCAAGAATATACTAGCGTCGGCCGTGGACATGGAGACCGGAATGCGCGGCTTTCTGTTGGCCGGGCAGGACGAGTTCCTCGATCCTTACAACAACGGAAAGAAGGAGTTCTACGAGGATCTTGCCAAGCTCAGCGAGACCGTAAGTGATAATCCCGCCCAGGTCGCGCTGCTCGGCGAGATGAAGGCGAACATCGAGGAATGGAACCAGAAGTGGACCGAACCCGCCATCGCCCTGCGCCGCCAGGTCGGCAGTGGAAAGACGATGGACGACGTGGCCAGCCTGATTGCCGAGGCGGGCGGCAAACAGTACTTCGACAAGTTCCGTGGTCAGATCGCGACCTTCGTTCAACGGGAGGCTGACCTGCTGGGCGAGCGGCGCGAGGAAGGCGCCGCGGCGTCAAAGAGCGTGGCGGACAGCATTAACATCGTCAGCGATACCACCAAGTGGGTAACTCATACGCACGAGGTCATTGCCGAAGCCCAGGCGATCCTGGCCTCGGCGGTGGATATGGAAACGGGGATGCGCGGCTACCTGCTCGCGGGCAAGGACGAATTCCTGGATCCGTATAGCACGGGGCGGCAGCAGTTTGCCCGGAAGGTCACCGCCCTGCAGCAGACCGTCAACGACAATCCCGCGCAGGTGAAGTTGCTCGGCGAGGCCAAGACGACGATTGACGAGTGGCAGACGGAGGTCACCGAGCCGACCATTGCCCTGCGACGAAGAATCGGGGATGCCAAGACGATGGACGACATGGCGGACCTGGTTGCGGAGGCCCGCGGGAAGGTCTATTTCGACAAGTTCCGCGAGCAGATCGGGACCTTTACTGACCGGGAAGCGATGCTCATGGCCCAGCGGCAGGAGGAGGCCGCCGCGACCAGCAGCAACACCAAGACAACCATCGTCGCGGGCACGGCCCTGGCCATCGCCTTGTCCCTGTTCATCTCCTTCATTGTCACGCGCAGCATCCTTGATCCGTTCAAGAGGATGTTCGCCGGGCTGAAGACGTTGAGTGGGGGCGAGTTGAGTGAGACCACCAGCACCTTCCTGCGCGTCATCGACGGTATGACCGAAAACGCCGCCCAGGTGGCGGAAGGGTCGGCGCAGGTATCCTCCTCGTCTCAACAGTTGGCTGCCGGGGCCTCTGAGCAGGCTTCGTCGCTGGAGGAGGCTTCCAGCAGTCTCGAGGAGATGGCCGCCATGACGCGGACCAACGCCGAGAACGCCAAGCAGGCCAACGCTCTGGTCAACACCGCGCACAAGGCCGCCACCGATGGCAACCACACAATGGCGGAAATCAACGAGGCCTCCAGCCAGATCAGCAAGATCATCAAGGTGATTGAGGAGATCGCCTTCCAGACCAACCTCCTGGCTCTCAACGCGGCGGTCGAGGCGGCCCGGGCCGGCGAGCACGGCAAGGGCTTTGCCGTCGTGGCCGACGAAGTCCGTAACCTGGCCCAGAGGGCTGCGCAGGCGGCCAGGGAGACTACCTCTTTGATCGAGAATTCGGTCGGCAAGGCCAAGGAAGGCGCGAATGCGCTTCAGGCCATCGTCGACGGTGTGGGCGAGGTGACAGAGCTGGTCAACGGTATAGCCAAGGCCTCTGACGAGCAGTCCGTTGGTGTCGATCAGATCAACACTGCCGTTTCCCAGATGGACAAGATCACCCAGCAGAACGCCTCCGGCGCGGAGGAGTCCGCCTCGGCGTCAGAGGAGATGTCGGCCCAGGCTCAGGTTGCCCAGAAACTGGTGAACGAGTTGGTCCGGTTGGTCAGGGGTACGACGAGTGGCCAAACCGCTGCCCCTATAGGCGGCGCGACCGCCGCTACGTTAAAATCGGCAGTGCCCGGGAACAGTGCGTCCCGTCTCGATAATGTGCAGCAGTCCACGCCGGCAGCAGTTTCCACCGGCGGTCGTCAGGCCAACGGTCCCGAGACCGGAACCGCCTCAAGTAGTGACGAGTTCCTGGCCCTCGACGATCAGAAAGATGGGGACATGAGCGACTTCTGACAGCAGTGGCCCGCGTCGTGGTTTTGCGGTGGGCGCCGGGTGTCGTGATCAGCTTCCCGGCGTCCGCCTCTTAGAGTCAGGGGCGAGCCCGCGCTGGCACTACTGTCGATTCACTTGGAGCGCTCGACGCTGACGTCACCGTTGGAGATGCCTGGCGAGCACTCCGCCCGCGTGTGGGATGCCGCGTCCCCAAATGTGTGGGCAAAAGCGCACAGAATCGGCAGGCAATCCGGCATGTCCCATTTAGCCGCTGCTTAAGCAACACTCCCAAGAGCAAGCCTTGCCCATGCCCAGCATCCATTGCCGCGTGTAATTCAACTTATCATTATCGCCTAAAGTAGCGCTGCGAACCGGTCGATCTATTCAGGTCTCACACAGAGAACAGTGGCGGATTTTTCAGTTGTTGCTTCAAGTGGGTGCACCTGGAGCGGCGACTGGTGCTGTCGTCGCCCTGCGGCGTGCCGCAGGCACTACGCACCGATTGGTCGGGGCGTGGACCGTTTCACGTATCGAAATGTCCTGTGACACTGG
>JANQGB010001085.1 GCA_028277545.1 Phycisphaerae bacterium
TCCGGAGGGGTTCGGTGGGAATCCCCGGCTCTCCGTTCCAGCAGGGGGCGGGGGCGGTGGTTACCAGAGGCTGTAGCGTGCGTTGAAGTAGCTCGTCAGGTTCGAGAGGTCTCCGCCTGTTATCTGGGAGCCGTAGATCGCGAGCTCCGCGAACTTGACGTTGCCGGAAGTTGCCCCGTCGTGACGCGCGCCCAACGTGACCCGGGTCATCGACTGGGGGCCCGGGTTGCCGCCCGATACGGCCGCGCTGTTGTTCAACTGTTGGAACGAGCTCGCGCCATTCCAATAGGACTGGAGGAGGTAATAGGTGTTGAGCGTGGGCGAGACAGTGTTGGTCGTAGCCCAGCCCGCGAAATGGCGAACATCGGGGCTGCTGCCGCTCTGTAATACACCGAGATAGTTGGAAAGCCCATCGAGCGCATAAAGGACGTCGCTCATCAACCAGGTCGGCTGGTTGAGAACGGCGAACACGTGCAGCGGTTGGCTCACGGCGGTGAAACTCGCTGATTGCAAGCGCTGCAGCGAGGCGCCGGTCAGCTCTACCGCGTCGTGTCCGTTGATATCCGCGCTTCGAAGCTGTGGGCTGCCGGATGCGCTGAGGTTGCGGCCGTTGCCGCTTTGATCGCCCCAGGCGGTAACTGTGCTGCCACTGAGGGAGACGCTGAGGTCGGAGCGGTACCAGACTTCCGGCATCAGGCCCAGCGGCGAGAACTCCGTGCCGCTCGCGCCGAATATGATGATGTGCATCAGGCGTGCGTCCGGGTGGTGTCGATCGTGAAGGACAGGTCCACGCGGGACGAGCTCGAGCCGATCGCGATCACCGCACGGTCGCCGGCCGAGACGGCGCTCGAGCTGGCATTGCGAAGCTGGAGCGCCGGGCCCTGGTAAGTCGGCGTGCAAATCGGTTGGGCGGCGGCAGGCCGGACCGCGGCCAATGCCACGAATGGAGCGCAACCTGTCGTGGCGAGCTGTCTTGCCATGGTTCCCCTTTCCGGAGGGGTTCGGTGGGAATCCCCGGCTCTCCGTTCCAGCAGGGGGGCGGGGGCGGCGGTCACCAGAGGCTGTAGCGCGTGTTGAAATAGCTCTTGAGGCTCGTCAGGTCGCTACCGGCAATCTGGGAGCCGTAGATCGCCATCTCGGCAATACCGAAGTTCCCTGGACTTGTTGCATTCTGTCGGGCACACAGAGTTATCTCATTCATCCCCTTGGTTCCGATGTTGGCTCCGCTGACCGACGCATCATTGTTGAGTGCTTGAAATGAGCCTGCCCCGTTGAAAAAGCTCTGAAGGAGATAGTAGGTATCCAAGGTCGGCGACACCGCATGATCGTCGACGGAGCCACCGAAATGCTCGATGTTGGGCGATGATGTGATCTGATAACAAAGAGGCTCGTTCGGCTCGTTCTTTAACGCGAACAGACAGTCGAAGCCTGTCCATGTCTTAGCGCTGAATACGACAAAGACATGATACGGTTGGACCACCTCGGTGAAGACGCTGGATTGCAGGGCGTCGCTCGATCCGTCGAACACCAGGGCCGCATGGCCATTGACCTCGCTACTCGTCAAGGTTGGCCGTCGCGTGCCAACCGATCCGTCCGACACGTTGCGCCCGTTACCGGATTGATCGACCCAGGCGCTAACCGCGCCGGCGCCCTCGTCGGCCACGCCTAAATCGGATCTGACCCAGAACTCCGGCGTAAGACTCAGAGGGCTGAAGCTGGTGCCGCCGAAGATCGCGATGTGCATCAGGCGAGCGTTCGAGTCGTGCTGATCATGAAGGACATGTCCACGCAGGACGAGTTCGAGCTGATCGTGATCACCACATCGTCGCCGGCCGAGACGGTG
>JANQGB010001152.1 GCA_028277545.1 Phycisphaerae bacterium
AGGTCCTTGGGCGTCGGGTGCTGCAATCTTGTTGTCGACCTCTCCTCGCGAAGGGTCCGGCGCCTACAGCGCAGTCACCCGGACACGGGGTTCTTGTTCGTCAGCCGCTCACGCCGCCTTCGAGGCCTCGCTGCGCAGCGGCTGGTAGCCCTCGCCCGTCACCCACAGGCGGTGCAGGAGGACGGCCAGCCGTGTCGCCACCGCCACGATCGCCCGCTTCTTCGCCGCTTGGCCTCCGCGTTCCGCCATCCGCAGCCCCGCCCGCCGCAGGTCCGTGTCCGGACCGAAGGGACCCAGGATGTAGTGCGCACAGCTCACCAGCAAACACCGAAGTAGCCGATCGCCCGCCTTCGTGATCCGAAGCTGCGGGCTCTGCTCGCCCGAGTCCCGCTGCTTCGGACGAAGCCCCACGTACGCTCCCACCGAACGACTCTTCGCGAACCGGCTCGGATCCTCGATCGTCAGCACGTAGTACAGCGCCGTGATCGCGCCCACTCCCGGGACCTGGCGCAGGAGCTGCGTCTCCGGGTAGCGCTTCCGGCAGAGCTCCTCCACCTCCCGGTCCATCTGGCGGATCGTGGTGGTGAGCTGGTCGATCGTCGCCAGCAGCGTCTCCAGGCCAGGGAACAGGTCCAGCGGCGTCGCTGCCCGCACCCGCTTCGGGAAGGCCTCCGTCGAGCTCGACGGCAAACGGACGCCCAGCGCCTTGGAGAAGCCCCGCACCTGGTTCACCAGTTGCGTCCGCGCCCGCACGAACCCGGCGCGCGACTGGATCAGGATCCGGTCCCGTTGCGCTTGCTCGCCTCGGTGCACGATGGGCTTCAGAAGCGAGGGATCTACCCGCCCGAGCCGAGCCAACAGCTCCGCATCGATCCCGTCGCTCTTGGAGTCGTTCTCCGCGATCAACCGGACCCGACGCGGGTTCGCGACAATCGCCTCGTGGCCCAGCCGGGTGACCGTCCGGCTCACCCAGGGCGAGTGCGTGCCCACCTCCAGCACCAACCGGCTCGGTGGGAAGCTCGAAAGCCGAGCCGACAACGCCGGCTCCGTCGTCCGCACCCGAAAGGCCTCCCCCACCTCGCCCGACCCGTCCAGGACCCGGCCCTCGGTGAACCGATCGCCCAGGTCCAGTCCGATCGTCAGTCCGCCACCCGTCGTGATACCCTTGCTCATGCCAGCCTCCTGTTTGGGACCCACCTCGGTGGTGAGCCCGCATTGTCTTGCAGACCTTCACGGTACTGCGTTCAGGAGGCTGGCCTTCTCATCCCATCTTGTTGGGCGGCACGCTGCGTAGGCCTAGTGCCCAAGCCTCGCGAAGACCTTGCGGGCCTTCGGATCAGCTTCAGAGAGCCGATCGAGAAAGAGTGCCCATGCCGACAGGAGCTCACGATGCATCGCGTCGACTGGCCACTGCTTCTTGAGCCGTGGACGCTGATAACTCGGGTGTGCAAGAAGCTTGTCGAGGCGGTGCCAAGTCCGATGAAGGGTGGGGAGGCGAAAGCGTGGCTTCCGAGGCAGGTAATCGATTGCAAGTATGTCACGTCGGTCACCTGTACCTACGAAGAAGTCGCGGAGGTTTCGAGCGTGGAGTAGAAACGCCTCAAGGGAGAGATTTCGAAGGATCCGGGCGTCAGTTGTGGCCGGGGGGTTGCGGCTGGACCGAAGAACTGCTGCCGCCTCCCCGAGGCAACGGATCTCGTAGTCGAGAGTTTCCGCAGCCGAGGCAGGAGGCGGGCTCAAGCGACGGGCACGAACGCGCCGCCGATGCCTTCTGCGAGCTACCACCAGTCTGTCTCTCGTGCCGCCCAACGGAGTGGCGGTTCAGCTGCGAGGCACA
>JANQGB010001231.1 GCA_028277545.1 Phycisphaerae bacterium
GTCGATCCCGAACGGCCCGGCAAACGATTGCGAGACGACCCGCTTCCCTGTACGTGGCCGACATCGAGACCTGGAGCGCAGTCGGGCGGCACACTGCCAGCTTCCATTACAGACCTGTCCAGACCCCATGCGGCCATTAGACACGTGATGCCGCCGGCGAACGTCGCTACAACGTCCCCGATCTCCGGTTCCCCTGGTTTTGTCTGTGCGCTGATTGCTCTAGGCTGCGAGTTGATTCTCGGTGCCGATGAACCTGAGCATGACTAGAAACAGCACTGTGCCACGATGCATCCGGCAGGGACCGTGGCACTCGATCGTGCCCAAGACCTCGCGAGCCAGAACGGGCCTTCGCATGTCACTCCCATTGCAAGCGAGCAGGACTGCCTGCCACCGGTCTTTCGGAGACCGCGCAACAGCGAGAGCGCGGATCGCCCTGGCCAACACTGTGACCGTCTGGCGCCAACTTGATCGATCGCGGTGCGAATGCGATGCCCGGACGCCGGCTCGCGCTCCCGTGGCTGCCCTTCAGCTGGGCCTGATCGAGCCCTGACGGAGCCGCGCCTTGCTGGAAAATTCCCTGCTCGATTTCCTGCACGCGATGAACTGCGCTGAATCCGTCACTGCGGCTTGGAAGACGACAATCACCTACATGCGTGGACTGGGCGCCAGACATGTGGGCAACGTTCTGGAGTTCAAGGAGTCCGGACTCTTCCACCTGAACTCGACCTCACCCAGAGTGCGCCAGATCTATCGGGAGCTGGTCTACCCGGACCACGATCCGAAGATCGAGCATTGCCGAAGATGTGTGACGCCCTATTTCTTCGGCATGGAGTTCTGGGATAGCGAGCCAAATCTCTCCAAGCCACGGCAGTGGTGTGATGAGGAAATAGCCGAAGCCGGGGGCCGCGCCTCGGTGGCGATTCCCATACACATGCCTGCGAGCCAAGACAGGGGGCACGTGTGCATAGCCACCGATCATCGCAGGGATGAGTTCGTCAGCTTCTACGAGGACCGGGGCGCCGTGCTCCAACTGGGCGCGATAACCGCCTTCAACCGGATCTATGCTCTGACCAGGAAGGAGCAGGCAACCCGCATCGGCCTGAGCGAACGGGAACGCGAATGCCTGCTGTGGCTCGCAATGGGCTTGCGCAACGACCGGATCGCCGAGCGCATGAACATCAGGCCGGTAACCGTTGCCCTTCACACGGCGAACGCCCGGCGCAAGCTGAACGCCCGCACGAGCGCACAGGCCGTCGTCAGAGCTGTCCAGCTGGGGCTGATCGAGCCTTGAGGTCCAATTGCCTTGCTTGGCTTGGGGCACCGCTTCAATACCGCGCCGTTTGCTCCGGCCTCCATGAAACCGGGATGTCAACCTATTGTTTTTGATAGGTTGACCGCATTCTTTCCTGCCTGAAAACATGCGCAAGACGATACTGGAGCACACCTTTCACCTGTGCGTAATTGGCCTGTGGGCGAATCAACTGTCGGAATGCACGCGAGTCGCGGCATTCATCGAGTGAGGCTGACAAATCGCAAGTCGCTCAGTTGAAGGTGAGCTGGTCGGGTCGTTTTCACAGGCCGGACCGGCTGGGGAGAAGAACAATCGTGATGAACGCTTTGCGGGCACGTGCCAACAATAGAACCGCGATCCGCTTCACGCCGGCGTGCGGCGCCAATCAGAACCAAATGAAAGCGGCGATCGAGATCCTAGACAGCGCAAATGCGCTGCATTCGGAGGCAAAGAGCAGCGATCTTGACATGATTGCCTATCTCTTGCGCCTGGTCATTCTCGAGGCGGAGGATTTCCTGTGCGAGATACACTCCGCTAAATGATCCTTCGACCTTTGGCTCTCGGCTTGTCGGAATTCCTGTGAGCTCGGCGTTTCCGGACCAACGGCGCGTCACGCCGTCGATGCCTGGTCCCGTGTGACACCCGGTTCAGGGCCTGCGCGCTCTCGGACGGTCGAAGGGAATCATCGCCACACCTCCTGCGGAACGGATCGCGAACCTGGCGTTTCGAGCTTGTCCGCATCTGAGCTTTCGCTGGTCCCATGGGCAAGCTCGATTCGCTCAACAACGCTCAGCGCGCTGCGGCCAGACCCCGGTGCGGCGCCTGCCATGGGCTGGCGACGTCCCTCTCTGTGTCTTCAAGGCGCCTTTGTCTGGCGCTCCGACAGTCCGTCTCGCTTGACGCAGGAGCCCGTGGAGACCACACGCTCCTCAGCACAACGGCGGAGACCAGACAAGCTCCGGCATCCCTCCCTCCCAAGAGCTCGACAATGGGGAAGTCCTGTCATGGCGGTTGAATCGAACTCCTCAATCCATGAGCGTCCGCCACTCTCGCTGACGCACTTCGGCGCGGCAGGATGGTCAATCACCGATGGACGCACGACGGTGCTGCTCGATCCCTACCTCTCGCGCATCCGCTTCAAGGGCCGCAAGTACGGCCCGCACGACGCAACAGAAGTGCCGGGCGACACGCGCACCGTCGTCAACATGAACGAGGCTCCAACCGTCGACGCACGAACCGTCGATGCTCGCGTGCCGCACGCCAGCTACATCCTGCTGTCCCATTCTCACTTCAACCACTGCATGGATGTGCCGTACATCGCCAACAAGACGGGCGCGACGGTCATCGGAACCGAGAGCACCGCCAA
>JANQGB010001235.1 GCA_028277545.1 Phycisphaerae bacterium
TGACCGGTGTCATCCGCTCCCCCGGTTATGGTCACGCCTGCCTCCTGCGCCGAGGCCACGCCGCCGGTCAGCAGCAGGACCATGGCGCAAGCTACGCCACAGAGCACACTGGCACTTGGGTGAGCCGGGTAAGAGACGACGCAAGACCTGGCCATAGACACCTCAACACGAGTATTGATCCAACGTTGTACCCGAGCCGCAAGGTTGATTCCGGGCCGACGTCCGCCCGCACTCAAGTCCGCGGCTCGATCCAATGGCCGGGCTCCAGGGCAACCAGACTACTTACCATCTTCGCTGCGCAGCGCCCGCCGACTACCTCGCCAGCGGCGGCATTATAATCAAGACCCGGTGGCAGGCCACTTGGGTCCGACTCAGTGGGACGACGCTGGCGCCGGACTAGCTGCGGCGCAGTAATGGTCTCGCAGACGTCTCTACCGTCGCATATCCAGGAGCAGCATGTGTGCCGACAGCGGGGGGCACTCGAGTTCGATCTCACCGCCGGAACCCAGCTTGGTCACTGACCTGGCGCCTGAACCACCGGGGGAGAGGTCTTCCAAGGCCACGGCTTGCCCGGCGCTACCCAGCGTTAGCTGCACCCGTTGCAGGCTTCGACTGCCGTTCACCAGGACGGCCACCCGCTGCCATCCGAAGGTGCGGCTGAAGGCGATGATTCGGCGGCTGTCGTCAGCCAGCATGAGTCGGTACGTCCCGCGTCGGATAGGCAACAGCTCGGTCCGCAACCGCGCCAGCCGACAATACCAGTCCCGCAGGTCTCCGCGATAGCCCGCGGGTGGCACCGTGCCGGGCTCGATCCACCACATCGGCGCCCGGCAATAGGGATCTTCGGCTCCGTACATGCCGACCTCGTCACCGTAGTACAGCATCGGGGCCCCAGGCAGCAGAAACTGCAAGGCGGACGCCAGGCGAAGCCGGGCTATTGCTTCCTCATCCGGGCGGCCCGCGTGATACGGCGGGTGCCCCTGACCGGGTAGATTGTCGCGATCGTAAGGCCGCCCCGGATTGGCCAGCATGGAGACCACCCGGTCGGTGTCGTGGCTGCCCAGCAGGTGGACCATGGCCAGCGTCCGCTGCTGGGCAAACTCACGGGCGAGGACCTCGAGGTCGTTCGCCAGACGAGTGGCCGCGTTTCGCTGGTCCCCCGGCCGGCAGAAGCGGACGACCGCCTGGGCAAAACGGTAATCCGTTACCACGTCGAACTCGTCGCCGCCCAACCAGGCCGACGGGTCGGACCAGATCTCGCCCACAATCAAGGCTTCGGGATTGATGGACTTCACCAGGCGCCGCCAACGCTTCCAGAACCCGTGCGGCACCTGCTCCGCCGCGTCGAGCCGCCAGCCGTCCACTCCGTCGGACGGGTCTCCGTCTCCGTTGGGGTCCATCCAGCGACGAGTGATCGCCCAAAGGTGCGCTTCGACAGCAGGCGCCAGTCCGTCGCTGGTCCGGGCGAAGCGGACCAGATCGCCGTTGGGTCGGTCCCACCCGGCCCAGCGCAGCGGTGGGCCGAAGTCGGTTACGTCGAACCACCCGGCGTACGGCGACTCTCGACCCCGCTCGAGCAGATCACGAAAGGCCCAGAACTCGCGCCCCACGTGATTGAAGACTCCGTCGATGATCACCCGCAAGCCGGCACGGTGAGCGCCGTCGATGAAGTCGAGGAATGCCAGATCGCTGTTGCTCCATTGCCAGGTGGACTGGTCGGCCGTCTCGCCAACAACGCGGTCCATGGCACCTGCTACGGCGTAACTGTCGTGAACGTGACGAAGGTCGACCGTGTCGTAGCGATGCTCCGACGTCGCCGCAAAGACGGGGTTTAGGTAAAGCGAGTTCACGCCTAGTTCGCGAAGGTAGGCAAACTTCTGTGCCAGGCCCTGCAGGTCGCCTCCGTATCTGCGGAAGTAGAGGTCGACGCGAGTGGGCGGGTCATCTGGCGGTTGGGTCAGCCAGTTGTCCGTCCAGGGGAAGGTGTGTGGCTGATCGTTGGCGGGATCTCCGTTGCGGAAGCGTGCGACCATCACCTGGTACCAGCACGCCTCCGCGGCCCAGGCGGGTACGTCCGAGTCCGCCGGCCTGGGCGCGCTGGCTGATACTCGCTCTGCCGCTATTGGTGTGGTGGTGAGCGCCACTATCGCCGGTGCGGCGCAGCGAAGCCACCAACTCTTACGAATAGAGTTTGACATTCTTCCGGCGGTTGATTGTAGTGGAGGCACTGGCATTATCACCTGCGCCGTGGTCCGGCGCGTCTAACCACACAGACCGGGGAGTTCGACACATGGATAAGCAGGATTTTGTCCGAGAGCAATACCTGGCGCTGCGAGCCGAGATCAATGACATCAAGGCCCGTCTTTTCAAGACGGTCGGGCTGGGGCTGGTAGTCGTGCCCGTCCTCACTTTCATGGCCGAGATGGAGGACGTGCGTTTCGTCGGGCCGATCATACCCTTCGTGGTGATGGTCCTGACCATCCTGTTCGTGTCCGAAGAGAATGCCCTGATGCGCTGTGGGCGCTACATTCGCGAGCGGATCGAGCCACTCATCGAGGAGGGCGCCGGCTGGGAAGCGTGGCTGGAGTCGCAGCCCAAACTCCGCACCATGGACAAACAGCTTTTCGGCTGCTTCCTGATTACGTTCTTCGTGTTCTATTTCGCCTCGGCGGGGATGGCCATCGAGAAGCTGTGGATCAACGCCGACGCCGGCATGAGCGGGGAGGCCAAGGCCATTGCCGGCGGCATTGTCTACGGCATCGGCGCCCTGTGGATGATTATCACTGCGTTGGGCCATTGGCGTGCTTCCACCGCGACAACGCCGTAAGGCGTCGATCGTATGTTGACAGGGGCCGGCGCCGTAACGGGTGCGGGTTGCTGCGTAGCGCCGCAGACTTTCCGGCGTTTTTCGTTGACACGCAAAGGGTGGGTCGTTGACGTTCAGGCGTCCGCGCGAACTGAAGCTCGCGGCTCGTTACTGCCCGTATTCTTGAGGCACTACACTAGTTGGGCCCGGTCAGGGCCATTTCTGCCAGGTCATCGACTGATACCCGGCCGTCCTCGTTGAGGTCGGCGGCCAAGCCGCAACCCTGCCGGCCTATCTGGCGCTGGAGCACCGCAAAGTCGCGCAGGTCCGTGTCACCGTCGGCACCCTCCAGGTCGCTGCTGCGCCCCAACGGATTCTCGTGCCTCAGGACCAGCAGACCCATCTGCGGAATAGTAATTGAGGCCGCGAAAGGCCACTGGTCACCGGTTGTGATGGACCCGCCGTTACCCCAGCCGTTGCCGTCGTACTCGAGTGCCTGGCTGTTGAGAATCTCGTACCAGGTCCCGCCCTGCGGGAAGTTGATGCTATAGCCGGTGTAGTTGGTGTTGGAGAAGTTGGCGATGATCGCCAGGACGTTGCCGCCGCCGTCGTACCGCTGCCAGGCGATCACGTTGCCGGAGTCGTTCTCGTGGAAGACGGTGTGCCCGGCGTTGGACCGGCAGGCACAGTTGCTCTTGCGTGCGGCGATCATGTCACGGTAGTAGGCGAAGATGTTGGCGTAGGTGATCTTCTTGGACCAGTCGATGCGGTCACTGCCGCTGGGGCTGCCGGACCCGAAGTTGGTGTCTTCCAGCCACTCGCTGCCCTGGAGAATCATGGGAATGCCGGGGGCGAACATGACCACGCCCTGGGCGAGCTTGGTTCTGCCCTTGGCGTAGATGTCGTCGTGGGGGAAGCTGGTGTCGATGGTTCTGACCATGCGCTGGCCGCCGCTCTCCGCCCAGGCTTCGTCGTGCAGTTCGAAGTAGTTGACCACGTTGGTGTTGGCCAGAAAACTGCCGCTGCCGTTGATGATGTTGCGGATCTTCCACATCTCCGGATTGCCGACGGCCGCGTCGATGATCTCCTCGCGTAGCCTGTCGGTGAAGGCATCGTGCCACTGGCTGTCAAAACCCGCTCCGCCAGAACTGGTCGGCCGCGTGACCCAGGAGTCGTCCGGCAACTGTTCCGCGATGGAGATCTTGTCCACCCAGCGATTGTCCATCGAGTCGTTCAAGCGCTGCATGAGTCCCCAGCCCGGGCCCTGGTAAGGGTTCATGAAGTCGGTTGCGTCCATGCGGAAGCCGTCGAAGTGAAACTCCTCCAGCCAGTAGAGGGCGCTGTCGGCGAAGTAGTCGCGCACCTCTGCCCGATCGAAATCCGCCTGCGAGCCCCAGGGCGTCTCGACGGCCGGAACGTCAAAGTAGATCTGGTCGGCCGACGTGCCACCGCTGTCCGTGTTGCGCGTGTAGTACCACAGGTAGTTATCGCTGCCGGAGAAGTGGTTCCAGACGATATCCTGCAGCACGGCGATGCCGTGTTGGTGCAGTACATCGATCATGGCCTTGAGGTCCTCAGGATCGCCGTACTTCCACTCCGGGGCCCAGCAGGAGACGGGGTTGTACCCACCGGAGAAGTCCCAGGGGAACTCGTTGATCGGCATCAGCTCAACCACATTGATGCCCAGCTCGACCAGGTGATCCACGTGGGCCGCGACATCGGCATAGGTGCCCGGGTTGGCGCCGGACGCGACCGGGTCGTTGCGCCCGGAGAAAGTGCCCACGTGCAGCTCGTAAATGATCATGTCTTCGAAGTCGGGCGTCTGG
>JANQGB010001244.1 GCA_028277545.1 Phycisphaerae bacterium
ACCGTAAACCACCCGCGCTTCGCACCGACCGCCGCCGTTCCCGACCGAGCAGCGTAGCGACCATCCATGCACTGCGCCTCCCGAAAACAGCCTGTGTCATTCCAACAACCAGCAGTAACGCTAGCAATCGACAGCGATGCTGTCAAACCGTCCACGGCGAAGAAATGTTCCCTGGCTGTGACTTTTGATGACCATTCACGTGCGATGCACGGCGCACGAGACAGGGCAGGTACGTGTATGTGAAATACGCCACGCCTCCGCGCGACGAAGTCGTCGTGCATGATAAGCGCACGCCAACAACAAGCGATACTCAGGCAGTGTTGTCTAGACTTGATCTCCGTGATGCTTACAACAAAAGCCGCCCGCTTGGGACAGGCGTCAATATCCCCTTGGAAGTCGCGGATCGCTGGGGGATACGGAGTCCGGTCGCGCCTTACACAACGTAGCGCATAGGGCGGTAGCGATCCGGGTGCGTGCGGATGAAGTCGATGGTGTGTATCAGCCCGTCCTTGAGGGTCACCTGGGGATGCCAGCCGAGCACGTCGGCAGCTCGCGAAGAGTCGCTGATCAGCTTCTGCACCTCGCTCTTCTCCGGGCGCATGCGGCTGGGATCGGACTTGTACGCTCCCCCTCCCAGCAAGGCGCAGATCACTTCCGCCAGTTCACCAATGGTGATTGACTGTCCACTTCCGGCGTTGATGGTCTGGCCCACCGCCTCATCGCAGGCAGCCGCCAGGACGAAGGCCCGGGCGGTGTCGGCGGCGTAGGTGAGGTCGCGGACAGTGTCGGCGTTACCGATCACAACCGGGTCGATGTCGGCCAGGCGCTGGGCGACGATAGTCGGGATGATAGCCCGATCGCTCTGTCTGGGGCCAAAGGCATTAAAGGGGCGGACCGTTACCACCGGCAGTTCGTGCGAACAGTAGAAGCTCTCAGCCAGCTTGTCGGCCGCTATCTTGCTGGCCGAGTAGGGTGATTGCCCCACCAGGGGGTGTTTCTCGTCGATGGGCGTGTACTGCGCTGAGCCGTATACCTCGGACGTCGACGTATGAACGAAGCGCCCCACGCCGGCCTGCCGGGCCGCCTGAAGCAGGTTCAGGGTACCCATTGCGTTAGTCTGCACGTACGAGGAAGGCGCGTGGTAGGAGTAGGGGATTCCAATCAGGGCCGCGAGGTGAAACACCACCTCCACGCCCTTCATGGCAGCGTCAACCGTGTCGCGGTCGCAGACGTCGCCCCAGGCGCGTTCGACCTGTTCGAGTGTGCCGTTGGGCAGTAACGACAGGTTGCCCGCGCTTTGATCGCTGCGGTAGTGGCCAAATGCCCGTACCCGGCATCCTTGCCGGACCAGTTCCTCAGTCAGGTACGAGCCCAGGAATCCTGTGGCACCGGTGACCAGGACCTGCCGATTCTTCAGATTCATAGGTGTACTCTTGGCTGCGCCACACGGATCGGCTGGCTGGCCGGATCCGCCGCGCCGCGCCCCGACGCACGCCGGGAATCCCACACATCATCGTGTGCCGGCACATGCCAAAGTTGACACACTAACTCGTGTTCGCTGTGCTCGCAACCGTGTTAGCTGCGGTCAGGAATCGTCGCTCGCTGGCGGCGAACGCGCTGGCGGCCTGCTCGAAGTCGTCGGGCCGACCAATGTCGTACCACTCGCCAATGTGACGGCGGGTGCCGATCGGCAGGTCGCGGTCCAGCAGAGTCAGCATCAGATCGTCGAAGCCGAAGGGCCGGTCCCGGGGCACATGGCGCAGAATTTGCCGATCCATGGCGTAGACCCCCATTGAG
This sequence comes from Phycisphaerae bacterium, assembly GCA_028277545.1. Taxonomy (GTDB): domain Bacteria; phylum Planctomycetota; class Phycisphaerae; order UBA1845; family UBA1845; genus JANQGB01. The sequence continues at coordinate 1,798 of JANQGB010001244.1, forward strand.
ACCCACAGATCCAGTGTAGGCTTCTCGCGAAAGGCGCGGGCCCGGTTGTCGTGGCCGATCTCGATGACGCCGTAGTCGACCGGCTGATCCCGCCGGACCACACCCACCGTCAGGCACTCGGGGGCCGCTCGGTGATCCTGGAGGAATCCGCTGAAATCGACGTCAGTTAGCAGATCGCCGTTCATGACCAGGAACGAATCCGGGAGGTGTTCCTCGACCAGGTGCAGGGGGCCGATTGTTCCCAGCGGACGCGGTTCTTTGCTGTAGATCACCTCCAGGCCGAGTTCGGCGCCATCGCCTATGACTGCCCGTATGAGAGCGTCGCGGTGGTTGACGGCCAGGATGGCCCGTTCGAAACCTGCACTGGCCAGTTGCCTTAGCACGATCTCCAGGATGGGCATTTCGCCTACCGGCATCAGCGGTTTGGGCAACACAGTCGTAAACGGGCGCAGGCGGCTGCCTACCCCGCCGGCCAGAACGACGGCACAGTCGATAGCGCTCATGAGGGATGTTTCGGCAGTTCGGCGGCGGAATTGAAGTTATCGGTCATTCCGCAGGCTGACGGCACACCGGGCATAAGGGGCCGGATCCAGGCGCAACCGCCTAACCGTCCCCACCACAGAGCGTTACGTGACGCCAAGTAGCAGGAGCGGCTGCTAAATCGCAAGGTCCGGTAAGCCGAAATAAGGATACGAAGCGCGCGGCACCCGGTTCGCCTGGGTTGCGATCTCCCTGGTCTGTGGGCCGATGTTGCCGGCGCTGGCGGAGTGATCCATGCGCGTACTCTTCACCGGCGAGCCAGACAATGGCACGAGTCCGTCATCGCAGAATGCCGCCGCCCTGGCCTCGGTTGGCGTGCCGGCCCTGTTCGACGACGATCGGTATGGGTGGAGGTCCCGGTCCTGGCAGGAGACCTGCGACGACTGTGATGCCATTCACCTGGTGACCTATAGCCAGTGCCACTGGGTGTTGCTACGCAAACTGTGGCGGGCGCGGATGCGCGGGGTCCAGATCGTTCGTTACTGGGTAGGCTCTGACGTGCTGTGGGCCCGCTGGCACGCCCCCAGCCGACGATTCGCGCAGGCGCTGGGGAACCTGGGCACGCTGAACCTGGCAGTTGCCGACCACCTGGTGGATGAGCTGTCCGCCGTCGGCGTGCAGGCGGAGACAGTCCCCGTCATCACGCCCCATGTCTCAGCCGATGCCGAACCGCACCCGCTGCCCAAGGAGTTCACGGTTCTGTGCTACCTGCCGACCAGGCGGCGGGCGTTCTACGGCGGACCGGTGATCGACCGACTGATACGCGAGCTGCCAGACGTGCGCTTCATAATCCTGGGCGACCAGGGCACGGACTATAGCCGGTTCGATCACGTCGAGTCGCTGGGCTACGTCGAGGATCTGCCCCGAACCATCGGGCGGTCAACTGTTCACGTCCGCCCGACCCTGCACGACGGTATGCCGCGCATGGTGTTGGAGATGCTGTCGCATGGCCGACACGCGGTTACCTCCTATCCGTACCCGCACTGCCAGCAGGCGAAGGACGTCGAGTCGATCTGCCGCGTGCTTAAACGTCTCAGGCGCGGGGCGGAGTTCAACCTGAAAGGCAGAGAGTGGGTGTGTGACAACTTCGCCACCAGCCTGACCGCCGGCTGTCTGCGTGATCGTATCGCCCAATGCCTCGCCCCGGGGCGGACGGCACTGCGACGCACGGGCAAGTGGCAGGCCACCCAGTTCTTCACTCGATGCCCCTGGGTGCTCAGCAGGAGAGTCGAGCGTCTGCCTGCGGCGGACGAACTGCCATCCGAAGCGGAGTCGTTCCGCCTGATACTGCAGGGATCGGGGGAGTGCCACAAGGAATCAGCGGAGGTGGCCAACCCTTGAACGTTCTGATGATAGCGTACGAGTTCCCGCCGGCGGCCGCGGGCGGAGTTGTCCGTTCGGTGAAGTTCGCGCGGTATCTGCCGCAGTTTGGCTGGACGCCGCACGTGCTGACACCGTCCAACTCGACGGTGAACTGTCAGGACGAATCCCTGTTGGGCCAACTCTCCATACAGACCGTGGTCCATCGCTGTCGGAGCTTCGAGTATCGCGGGCGACTGGCCCAAGCGGGCCGGATCGGACAAGGCCTCGACTGGCGAGTACGGGCACTCTTCGACCGCCTGGCCATCCCGGACCGGATGACCTACTGGGCGGTGCCGGCGGTCGCCAAGGCACTGTGGATCGTGAACCGCAACCACATTAAGGCGCTGTACACCACCTCGTGGCCCTTCTCAGATCACCTGGCCGGCCTGATCCTCCAGCGTCTGACCGGCCTGCCGTGGATTGCAGACTTCCGCGACCCCTGGCTGCAGCACTACAACTACGGCCCGATTGGCACGCGAAAGGACCGCTGGAACCGGCGGATTGAACAGGCGATCTGTCGCCGGGCGTCCTTTGTGCTCAGCCCGACCGTACTGGCTACGCGGGCCATGCGGCAGTCGCATCCAGACCTGCCCCGCAGCAAGTTCGTGACGGTACGCAACGGGTATGACGAGCCGGACTTTGCCGGCCAGGTAGTGCCGGACGACGATTTCCTGGTTGTCCACGCTGGATCGTTTTACGGATCCCGTAATCCCGGCGGCTTCTTCGCCGGCGTCGACCGGTTCCTGCGGGAGCATCCCGAAGCTGGTCGGACGCTACGCGTCGTGTGCCTGGGGACGTCGCTGGACGGGTCCTTTGCGGCGCCGCCGGTCGACGCCCGGGTCGACTTTATACCATGGGTTTCGCACGCCGAAACACTGAACTGGCTCAGGCGGGCTCGCGTGCTGCTCATGATTCAGCACAGCGACCCGGCTATCAGGTTGACCGTCCCAGGCAAGCTCT
>JANQGB010001314.1 GCA_028277545.1 Phycisphaerae bacterium
ATCGACAGCAGCCAGCGCTCCGGCGACGGCTGGGCAGTAGACGACTTCCAGGCCATGAGCGGGTTCTATCCGTGACCAGCAGCAAGTGTAGGGCCTCAATACACTACCTCGTAACGAGCCGAGAACTTCAGTTCGCGCGGACGCCCAAAGGCCAAGGACGTCCCGAAGTCGATCGGATCGAATGGCTCGATTCCTCTGAGACACAACACCAGGTACCGGATCGGAGGCAGCATGCGTGACGGGCGACCCGCGTCTGCAGGGGGCGCCGCACAGTTTCCGGTATGGACGAATTACAGCTACCAGCAGTCTGTTTTCGACGTCGGCGCGAGATCTGACGTGGCGCAAGCCTATACACGTCCGCACTCTACGTGATCTGGTTTATACAGGGGATCGTGGCCGGCATCCTGATCGGGGCTTACTCCGGTCTGTCAATGGCTATGCCTCCTCCTGGCTCCAGGCACTCACGCGCACTGGGCCAACCGTAGGTCGACGAAGGGCGTGTGCCGGCCAGGAGAACGCAGAGCTTTTTGCGGTCCTGATTACCCGGCCAGCGCATCACACCGTTCGTCTACTCGCCGAACACACGCTGAAACGCCGCGAAGTCGGCCAAGTCCACGTCTTCGTCGCCGTCCATGTCGCTGAGGGCGCCCTGGCCGGGATCGCAACCTGGGACGGCGCCGGGCCCGAAGAGGCAATCGCCTAGGATCACGAAGTCGTCGATATCGATGTCATCATCGCCGTCCATGTCGCCATATACGCCGAAGTCGGGCATCCAGACCATTCGTTGCGGACCGGCCAGGCCCGCGGCCTCGCTCGGCACGTATTCGTCCAGGAAGTCGCCCGTTGCTCCGTCGAAGCGAAGGACGTTGTTAACGTCGTAAGCGCTGATGTAGAGGTTACCGTACGTGTCGAAGGTGATTCCCTGTGGCTGATCAAGGCCGCCGCTGCCGGGCGGGACGAACTCACCCATGAAGCTACCGTCCACGCCGCTGAAACGCAGCACGCTGTCCGAGTAGTTGCCCGGAACGTACCAGTTCCCATCCGGCCCTGCCGCCAATCCGATCGGGTAGTCCAGCCCGCCTGCTCCCGGCTCAATGAACTCGCCGACGTAGGCTCCGGTGTCGGCGTCGAAGCGGTGGACGCTGTCGGTCTGATAGTCGCTTACGTAGAGGAGTCCGTCTGAGTGGAACACCATGTCCTGTGGCGCTACCATCCCGCCCGTACCGGAGGCCACGAACTCATCGATGAAGGCCCCAGTCTCCTCGTCGTAGCGGAGAATGCTGGCGTTTCCGCGGCTCACCACGTAGAAATGGCCGTCCGGGCCGAAGGCCAGGCCGCGAGGCGTGTCCAGGCCTCCGTATCCGGCCGGCACGAAGCTGCCGAGGAATGTCCCCGAGCGCCCATCATAGCGCAGCACTTCGTGCGTCTGGCCGCTGGCAACGTACAGATCGTCATCCGGGCCGTACACGAGTCCCTTTGGAAGGATCAGCCCGCCGCTGCCTCCGCCAGCGAAGCGGCCCTCAAACTCACCAGTTGTTGCATCGTACTGGAGAATCTGACTGTTCAAGAGGCTCAGCACCAGCAGCCTGTTATCGACGAAGAGCAGATCGATGGGGAACGACAGCCCGCCACTTCCTGCCGGCACGAATTCACCAATGACTTCTCCAGTGTTACCTTCATAGCAAAGCACAGAGTCGGTATAGAGGCTTGCGACGTACAGGTTGGTGTCCGGACCGTGCTTCAGTGACGTGGGAGCGCCAAGTCCGCCAGCCTGAGTCGTCACAAAGACGTCCGCGAAGGCGCCAGTTGCGGCATCGTAGCGGATAACTGAGTCGTTGAAGACACTGGCTACGTACAAGAACCCGTCTGTGCCGAACAAAAGACCAGATGGCCCATCGAGACCGCCCGAGCCAGCGGTTACAAAAGCGCCCATGAACTCGCCGGTCTGCCCGTCATACCGCAGCACTTCGTTGGTACTGCAGACGTAAAGATGACCATCCGGGCCAAACACGAGGTGCCCCGGGAAACCGAGGTCACCCAGGCCGGCACTGATGAAAACGTCTATGAAAGCGCCGGTCTGTCCATCGTACCGGAGCACTTCGTTGGCCATGTAGCTAGAGACATAAAGATGTCCATCCGGCCCAAAGCACAAGCCGCGGGCACTGGACACGCCACTGTATTCACCATCGACGAAGATATCGATGAACTCTCCGGTGGTAGCGTGGTAGCGCAGCACGCGCACGCCGGTGGTGACATAAACCGCACCATCCGGACCAATCACGGCGCACATCGGGTTGTGCATTCCGGCAAACCCTGGCACAAATTCGCTAATCTCGCCCGCGGCGGCGTCCCTCCGGACTACGCTGTTGCTCTTCGCGCCTCCCACCAGCAGCGATCGTGCCGGATCGGGGGGAGTTGCGTACACCGCCGTCGACTCCTCCGCCCCCCAA
>JANQGB010001347.1 GCA_028277545.1 Phycisphaerae bacterium
ATTTCTCGCCAATTACGACACCTCCACGATGGGCGCGGGATTCAGTGCGACGGTGGCGGACGCCGTGCGCCTGATGAACGAGATCGACGTCTATCGCGACCAAGCCAGCTCGCTGTCGATTTCAACCGGTGATGCACTGGCGCTTTACACCCAACACAACGCCAGGATGCTGGATGTGGTGCACAGCGTCTCGGAGGCCAGCGACAATGCCGAGATGGCTCGCATTTCGGCGGCGTACCTCAACTTCCTGCAGGGCAAGGAGCGAGCCGGGATCGAACGGGCGGTGATGAGCAACACGTTTGCCCGGGACGCGTTCGGTCCAGGTGGATTCCGCCGGTTCGGTGCCCTGGTGGCCGCCCAGGAGACCTACTTCGATGCGTTCGTCGCTCAGGCCACGCCCGCCCAAGTCGACTTCTACAAGCAGACGATGTTCGCCCCGGTGGTCGCCGAGGTGCGGCAGATGCGCGAAGTTGCCTTCACGCAAGGCGAAGCCCGGATGGAAGGATTCGACATCGATCCCGATCACTGGTTCGCATCGATGACCGAGAAGATTAACCTGATGAAGGACGTCGAGAATCGTCTCTCGGCGGATCTGAAGGAAAGAGCTGTCGGGATGCGGGCCGACGCTCGAACCGGGCTGCTGACCCTCAGCGGTGTCGTGCTTGGCCTTGTAGTGGGCGTGGTGACTGCCGTCTATCTGATCGTGCGATCCATTACCCGACCCCTGAACAGCATCGCCGGCGGCTTGAACACCGGGGCTGGCGAACTCAAGAGCGCGGCGGGCCAGGTATCGGCCGCCTCGCAGCAGTTGGCTGAGGGTGCGACCGAGCAGGCGGCCTCCTTGGAGGAAACCTCGAGCGCCCTGGAGCAGATGGCGGCCATGACGCGTACGAATGCGGAGAAGGCCAAGCGGGCCAACCAACTCAGCGAGCAGACGAAGAACGCGGCTCAGGCCGGTGACAGCACTATGACTCGGCTGAGTGACGCGATGATCGGAATCAACGAGTCGTCGAACCAGATCGGCCGCATCATAAAAGTCATTGAGGAGATCGCTTTTCAGACCAACCTGCTGGCCCTCAACGCGGCGGTCGAGGCTGCCCGGGCGGGGGACCATGGCAAGGGCTTCGCCGTCGTGGCGGACGAGGTGCGCAGCCTGGCGCAGCGCGCCGCCCAAGCTGCCCAGGAGACCACTGCGCTGATCGAGGAATCGGTGCACAAGGCTCGCGAGGGCACCGAGGTCTCGGGCGAGGTGGGCGAGGCCCTGGCTACCATCGTCAGTGAGATCACCGAGGTGTCGGACCTGGTGAACGGGATCACGCAGGCCAGCGAGGAACAGGCCCAGGGCGTGGATCAGGTGAACATTGCGGTATCCCAGGTGGACAAGGTGACGCAACAGAACGCTGCCAACGCGGAGGAGTCTGCGTCCGCGGCGGAGGAGTTGTCTGCCCAATCTACCACGCTCAGCAGCATGGTCGACGACCTGCTGGTGATGGTGGAGGGTGCGGCTGCCAGCGGTCGTGGTTAGTAGGCCGGCCGGTCGACGCGCCGGGGCGGCTGTCGCCAGCCCTCAGGTTGGGTAGCGCTTGATCGCGTCTTCGCCCGGTGCGGTCCTGCGGGTGGATGCCGGAGCACCCACCCGCAGCGATGAAGCGAACTTACGGTGTGTCCAGGCGTTGGAAGAGGAACGTTCCTAGTGGTGCAACCGCGCCGTCGTGCTCGAGCGGCGGGCCGGTTATTTCGGTGATCGGCTCCTGAGGTACGGTGTCGTCATTCGGCGAGGTGTAAGTCGGACCGCTGTCAGTGCCGGCGTCGTAGGGGTACAGCGGAATAACAGCCTGTTCGATCCACTGCCCGTTGTGAAGCAAGGAGAATCCG
>JANQGB010000023.1 GCA_028277545.1 Phycisphaerae bacterium
CAGAACAGGCATCCAGGATCAACAGGCCATAGTCGCCGCGCGCCACGAACGCGATATCACCTCCGATCGCCACGTTTTTGTAGAAGCCCGATGCGTGGAACCCGCCGAGCCGCTCCGGAGTGGCGGCGCAGGGCGAGATGTCGTTACGCAAGCGCACGACGCGCAGACCGAAGCCGTCGAACTCAAACGTCGGGGAAGAGCCGGCTTGGCTCCACGAGCGAATGTCGCTGGGAGAGCTGTAGAACGCACCGCCGCGCGTGACGCGCGACGTGCCGAATATGATCTCCTCGGTCCACTCAGAGACATTGCCGCCTTGATCGCATGTCCCGTACGGGCTGCTCGAGGGCTTGGCATTGTACGCACCAATGTCCGTGCGGAAGTACGGCGCACCGACTGCGAAGTCGCTGTCGTAGAAGTTCGCCGAGCCGTTTGTCATGTCGAAGCCCGGCGGGGGCTCGGATGTCGGGGCCGTGTCCGATCCGGTTGGGTAATCCCAGTAGTTTGCGGTTGCGGCGTCGTTGTAGTGGTACGCTGCTTTGTACCACTCGTCTTCCGAGGGAATCACCCAGGTGGCGTCAGACTCACGTGCAATCGCCAAGAGCTCTTCGTCGGTCATCGCGCCATCGAGGAAGTAGGAGCCGTCCTCGGTGGTGGACAGATCCTGGAGGCCGGTCGGTTGGCCGTTGTGCAGCCAGTTGCAGAACCGCGCCGCATCACCCCAGGACACGAAGTTCACGGGTAGATCCCGCCAGTCCGATGCGACGCTGTACGAGTAGACCGTCGGCCCGCCGGTCCGCTCGATCTGGCAGCCTGTGTCCTGATCCCACATGTCGGTGTTGTACAGACCGTACGTGTCGTCCGCGGCGACGGCGTTGAGGAACTCGGTGTACTGGCCGGCCGTAATCTCTAATTGGCCGATGTCGTACAGGTAATTCACGCTGCCGTAGCCGGCGTGTGGGTCATCGCCCGGGTTGCCCGGGTGGGTGACGGTGATCGTCTTCGCGAACACCGACGCTGCGGAGGCGATTGGAGTGAAGGTTGCCCACGCGTAATCCGGGTCAAAGCTCTCGAGATCCTGGCTGCGAGTCAGGCCGGGCCCCCACACCCCCTGATAGTACCACCCGGCCGGTCCGGAGAAGCCGATGTGCGCCCAGGTCAGAACATCCATGCTGTCGAAGGTGAGTGGGAAAACCAGGGCGTCGTTGAACGTGCCGCTGTACGTCGGCGTCGAACTTAGCCGGGTGATGGCGTTGTCCCACAAGAAGGCGCCGACGGCTCTGAGTGCCGTCTCGGCGTCGGCTTCCGTGGTGAAGGTCACGGCGGGCATGCCGGTGCCGTAGGTATCGTTGAAGGACCGCTCGTCGAATCGCACGTCAAACAGCGTCAGTCCGCCGGAATGCACAATCGGCAGGTTGTTGATGCCGTATGGCAGATGGGGCGGCCCCACGAGCGTCGGTTCCACAGCGGCGAACACGCGCATGGCCTGTTGCCAGTCCCAGGGGCCGCTCTGGTACTGCCATCCGCCACCGCCGATGTTGTCCCAGTATCCGGTAGTGTGGGGCATGCTGGCCCACGCCGCCCAACTGGTCGGCGTCCCGGGAGTGGCGACGATGTAGTATTCCACACCCGCCTGGAGGAGGGGCTTCAGGTTCGAGGTCAGAATGACCGCGCCGGTTGTGAAATCGGTCGGGGTGGCGCTCGGCATCTGCGACTCGTCCACCGTGTCGAGCGACTCGATGAGTGTGTCCGGGCCGCTGCCGTTGCCGGAATACAGCGCGACGTCGATCAGCGCGCCGGGTTCCGGTCCGTTGAGTGCCACTTGGACGAATCCCAAGGTGACGTCGTACGTTGGCGTGAACGGCTGTGCCAGCGCGATGGATGCGAGCGGCGGGTCTGCGTCAGCACCGCGGATGACCGTACCGCCGGTGCCGAACGTGAACCCCGCCGGGACGTTGTCAAAAACGACTAATTGAGCGCTTGCGGTGGCCGAAGTGATCATTGATGTCACGAACGCCAGTGCGAGGGCCGTGAGCCCCGCTGGCAGTCCCCTGTTCGTCCCGTAGTAACGTCCTAAGGTCATACGTCCGTTCTCCGTGATCGTGAATTTCCTCACCGTCCGATTTGAAGCAGTCGTTCAGTCCGGACCTCTCAGTCCAGATAGCACGGAAGCAGGACGGGAAGGTCCAGTTTTCTGGGTGAATTGTCGAGACGCGGGGCCGCTCGGGGTGGTGAATGCGGTATAATCGCTTTGGTTTCAGGAGGTTACGAGGCACGTGCCCAAGCCACTTGCACAGGATGTAACCCGGATTCTAGGCCAGCTCGCGGAGGGGGACTCCTCCGCCGCGACTGAACTTCTGCCGCTGGTGTATGACGAGCTCCGCGCGCTGGCGGCTCACTACATGCATGCGGAACGACCTGACCATACGCTGCAAGCCACCGCCCTTGTCCACGAGGCGTACGTGCGTCTGGTGGGCACCGGCTCGCTCGAGTTCAAGGGCAGGCAGCATTTCTTCGCCGTGGCGGCGCGAGCTATGCGACGTCTGCTGGTCAACCACGCCCGCGACCGCAAAGCCCGCAAGCGCGGCGGGGACATGCGACGGATCACCCTGAGCGAGGCTTTCGCCGCCAGGGAGGGTCAGTTCATCGAGATTCTGAACCTGCACGAGGCTCTCGAGGAACTTGCGGCACTGAGCGAACGGCAAGCACGCCTGAGTGAACTGCGTTTCTTCGCCGGGCTGGAGGTCGCCGAGGCGGCGGAGGTGCTCGGCATCGGCCTGACGACGGCGAAGCGTGACTGGACGATCGCCCGGGCGTGGCTGACGAACAGGCTGGCGGGCTCAGTAAAATGAGCGAAGTCGATCACAGCAGAGCTGGCGACCTGTTCATTGAGGCGCGCAAACTCCCCCCTGAGGAGAGAGCGGCATTCCTCGATCAAGCCTGTGGCGAGGACGGGGATTTGCGCTTCGCGGCAGAGGCGCTGCTGGCGGCTGATACGCACGCATCGCTTCTGGACAGCGTACGTGGTCTGGACTTGCGGGCCGGGCTCCGGGGCTTGTCCAAGGAGAGTTACGGCACGGCAGAGGAGTGTGCTGAGCAGGTGCCTGAGCGCGTCGGCCAGTACCGAATACTGCGCAAGATCGGCCAAGGCGGGATGGGCGCAGTATACGAAGCCGAGCAGAAGTACCCGTTGCGGCGCGTTGCGCTAAAGGTCCTGCGCCAGGGAATTTCCTCCCCCAGCCTAGTTAAGCGCTTCCAGCGCGAGGCGCATGTCCTGGGCAAGCTCCAGCACCCAGGGATAGCGCAGATCCACGAGGCTGGCTTTGCGGAGCCACTCACTCCCGGCGCGCCGGCTCCGCCCTACCTGGCCATGGAACTCGTCGACGGCTTACCGCTGGACGAATACGTGAGGAAGCACGGTCTGAGCGCCCGGGCGCGGATCGATCTAGTGGCCGACGTCTGCAGCGCCGTGCACTACGCACACGGGCGCGGCGTCATTCATCGCGATCTGAAGCCCCAGAACATCCTAGTCGACGAAGGCGGGCAGCCCAAGGTCCTTGACTTCGGCGTCGCCCGCATCACCGATGCGGATGTCAAGCTGGTGACGCTTCAGACCGCGGCGGGCCAACTCGTGGGCACGCTGACCTACATGAGCCCGGAGCAGGTGGCGGGTCAATGCCAGGAATTGGACGAGCGAAGCGACGTGTACACCCTGGGCGTGATTCTGTACGAGTTGCTCGCAGGCGAGCTGCCGTACGGTCTGCGTAACGCCCAGGTAGCCGAGGCGGCTCGAATCATCTGCGAAGAAGAGCCCACGCGACTCGGCTCTGTTGACACGCTATATCGTGGCGATATCGAGACGATCGTCAACAAGGCGCTTGAGAAGGACCGCACGCGGCGCTACCAGTCGGCGGCAGAACTGGCAGCCGACATAGGAAGGTATTTGTCCGACGAGCCAGTCGTGGCTCGTCCGGTGAGCACGTTCTATCAGTTGCACAAGTTCGCGCGCCGCAACCGGGGGCTGGTCGCCGGCCTGGCCACGACCTTCCTCGCACTCGTGGTGGGCCTAATCGGAATCGTTGGCTACCTCTTCGAAGCCCGAGCACAGCGCGACGCCGCCGAGGCTGCGTGGGCGGAGGCGGAACGTGTGGCGGAGTTTCAAGCGCAGGTGCTCAGCGGCCTGACCGCGCGCGACTTCGGAAACGAACTGCTGGCCGATCTACGGGAAGAGTACCGCCGTGCCCTCACAGAGACTGGACTGGACGCTGACGAAATCGATGCGCGGTACGCTGTCTTCGACGAGGCACTCAGACACATTGCAGGCGTAAACATCGCCAGGACCGTGCTTAGCAACTCGCAAGCCGGCCGCGCGGTCAATATCATCGAGGAGGGGTTTACGGACAACCCCGTGACCGAGGCGCGGTTGCGCGAAGGCGTTGGTGCCATTTACGAGACACTTGGCATGCATGCCCAGGCTGCCGAGCAGTTCGATCAGGTCGTCGCCACCCGCAGGCTTCACCTCAGCGCAGATCACCAGGACACGCTGGACGCCATGCACCGAGCCGCAATCGCGTATCGCCACATGGGGCAAATCGCCAAGGCTGAACCGCTGTTTCGCGATACCCTCGCGCGCCGCAGGCGCGTGCTCGGGCACGATCATCGCGATACGCTACGCACGATGGCTGGCTTGAGCCGCCTGCTGCTCGACAAAGTCGAACTCGACGAGGCGGAGGAGCTGCTCACCGCAGCCCTCGACGCAGCAAGAGGCACGCTGGGCACTGACCATGAGCTCACGGCTGATCTGCTGAATAGGCTGGGTCTCCTCCACCTGAGTCAGGGCAGATTCGACGAGGCGATTGCAGGCCTCCGCGCACTTCTGACTTCGCGGGAGCGAATGCTGGGCCCAGACCACCCCATTGTCATCGACATACGCAACAACCTCATGAGCACGCTGTTCAAGATGAATCGACTACAAGAGGCAGAGCCAATCGCTCGCGATCTCGTTGCTTCCAGTGAGCGCGTGCATGGCCGGGGTCATCCTAACACCGTCATGGTCCACAACAACCTCGGAATCGTTCTGCTGCGCCTTGGCAAGTTCGATGAGGCGGAGGAAGTGCTGCGCTGGGCATACGACGAGGCGGCGACTACGCATCTGAGCCCCGAGAACGAGGTGCGCATGAAGACCACGTCCAACCTGATTGACGTGTTGCTGGCACAAGGGCGGCCGGCCGACGCGAAGACCTACTGTGACGAGTTGCTCCAGGTACGGCGTGCCATGACGGAGCCCAGGCCGGGGCTAGTGGCACAGACGCTCGAGCAGTTGGGGTGGGCCAGTTTCGAGCAGGGTCGCTGGGCCGAGGCGCGGGACGCATGGCAAGAGTGTGTCGAGATTCGGGCGCAACTCTCTGCCAACCACTGGCTGACCAATCGCGCGCGCAGCGAACTCGGCATGGTGCTAACGGGCCTTGGTCACTACGAGGAGGCCGAGTTGATCCTGATCGGTAGCTATCAGGCCCTTTATGGGCAGCGCGATGAGATTCCACCGGGCGATGGAGCTAGCTGTATCGAGCATGCACGTGCGCGCTTGGTCGAGCTCTATCAGGCGTGGGGCAAACCGGAGGAGGCAGCCCACTGGCGCGACCAGAACGATCGATGAAGCTATCAGTGGTCGCAGAAGGTGGCTTGACTCTTTGCCGGGCGGGGAGCAGATTCGTCTGCGGCCAGGCCGATTGCCGGACCTTGTCTCGACTGACGGAATAGTGTTGATTCCACCCGATCGCGCAGTGCGGGAGTGTCGCGGGGGTGGTCGAACAAGGGTAGGGCGAGGCCCAGCTGACCCCGCAATGTCCAAAAACTCAATCGATCGTAGACGTCTGTCGTAGCCACTCTTGCGCGCGCCGGCCTAGCCGCCGTAGAATCGCGTTCATGAATGTATTACAGCCCTGGCAGCTACTACTCGTGACTCTGGCTGAGTCAACCGCCAGCAACAGGACGTGCTCGCCTACATCCAGGAAGAGAACCGGATCCTCAAAGGCAATCTCAAGGGGAGACGGATTCGTTTGACCGACGACGAGCGCAGGCGGCTGGCGGTCGAGGGGACGGCGCTGGGGCGGCGGATGCTCTGTGAGGTGGCGTCGATCGTGACGCCGGACACGATCCTGGCCTGTCACCGCAAGCTGATCGCTCAGAAGTTGGGATTACAGCAAGAGGCGTGGACCGGGTCGCCCACGGGTCGCGGAGAAGGACACCGAAGTCACGGTGCGCATGGCTAAGGAGAATCCCAACTGGGGCTACACGACGATCATGGGCGCTTTCGCCAATCTGGGCCAGGTCGTGGCCCGCGAGACGGGCCGCAACATTCTGAAGGAGCACGGTATTGAACCGGCTCCGGAGCGTTCCGAGCGCATGCCCTGGTCTATCTTCCTGAAGTCCCACTGGGACTGCATTGGCGCTACTGATCCTGTCTGCGGCGGAGGTCTGGTCTCGATTTGGCCTGACCAGGTACTACGTCCTCTTTTCATCAGGATGTCGAGCCGGCGCGTGCACGTTGCCGGCATCACCACGCAGGCTCTTGCCGGATGGATCAAGCAGATCGCCCGGAACACTACTGATTCAATCGATGGCTTCCTGCCGGGCACTCGCTGCCTGATCATGGATCGCGACGCGATCTTCACGGCGGAATACCGATCGTGTCTGAAGCAAGAAGGTGTCAAAGCCGTGCGGCTTCCGCCGCGTCCACCGAATATGAACGCTCACTCGGAGCGGTTTGTGCGGAGCATCAAGGAGAACTGCCTGAGTCGCATAATCTTCTTCGGCAAGGACTTGCTACGCCGAGCCATCAACGAGTTTCTGGCTCACTATCATCATGAGCGGAATCATCAGGGCCTCGACAACCGCTTGATCGATCCCGGTGAGGAGGCGGGCGCCACCGAAGGACCGAGCGCGTGCCGAGAACGTCTCGGCGGGCTGCTTCGCTACTATTATCGTAAGGCGGCGTAGTGCAGACGGACAACGGAGATGCGTCTGAACCGAGCTACCTGAGCGTACATCCCGCGCGAGCAGTCCTGTGGGAACACATATCGTCGGCGATGATTGAGGTGCTAAGGCGCCTCCCATAGTGCGATTGAGTTTGTGGACATTACGGGTCCACATGGCGTAGCGGCAGGCGCCGTTATGGTGAGCGTCACATCCAGAGATCGTCTTCTAGTCGACACGCGCAACCGGATGCGGCGGATGGCGGCGGCGCCCACCACCGCGTTCGCCAGAATCACGAGCAAGCCTGTGATCACGGCGAACTCAGGCGCACCCAACGATACAGTATGCACGGTGTTGAGCCTTGACTCAGCCGAAGAGCTTCGTGCGGGCCGCATCCGTAATTGCGACGACGGCTGGGTGCTTCACCTTCCTCTCAATGGAAATAGCATAGAAGCGCGCACGCAGGGGCTCTATACGGCCAACGACCCGTACGCCATAGTGCTGACGCACTTCCTTTTCGATAACGCTTGGCGCGGCGAACAGGCCGGCGCCGGTTTGGCCAAAGACCTTGAGCAGCGCGCTGTCATCGAATTCGCCGAGTACCACCGGACGGATGTCCTCGGCGTCAAACCAGTGATCGAGGTCCCGGCGCAAGACCGTCGTGCTCGTTGGCAAGACGAACGGTGCCCCATCGAGCGATCGCGGGAATAGCCGCCGATACGAATCAGCAAGTCTCTGTGTACCGAAGATCGAAACACCGCACTCACCCAGCAAGTGGTTGTACGCACGCACCTGGAGGTCAGGGCTGATCGGGCTATCGGACAGAATGAGATCCAAGTCATGGATAGCCAATCGCGCCAGTAACTCCGCTTGCGTGCTTTCGTAGCACACCAGTCGAACGCGCTCCGGAAGAACTAGGGCCGGTTCGAGAAGCCGATGAGCGACCAGCTTTGGCACCACGTCGGCAACTCCCACGTTGAACCGTACCGGGCTGCCGGTCGGTCGCCCCTTCACTGTATCGAGCATCTCCCGACCGAGTGAGAAGATCTCATCTGCGTATCGGTATACCACACGCCCGGTATCGGTTAGCACGAGATATCGTCCGCGGCGTCGAAACAGCTTCTGGCCGAGCGCATTTTCCAACAGACGGATTTGCCCCGAGATCGTGGGTTGTGCGAGCATCAACTTCTCGCATGCGGCTGCAACGGTCCCTTCCTTTGCGGCAGCCCAGAAATACAGCAGATGGTCATAGTTCAATCGCTCCATGCAGGACTATACATCGGAAAAACCGATCCGTCAAAGCCAGTAAATCTATTATCCGATTGTTTGGAGGAGACGTACAATCGGTGCAGACGCAACGTTGCTGTGCAAAGGACTCCAGACATGCCGGTGCAGATTGTCGCCAGGAACCTGGAACTTACATCCGCTCAGCGACAGATCGTCGAGCGGCGGCTCGCGTTCGCCCTTGGGCGCTTCGGAGACCGGGTGGGCCGGGTGACGGTCTTCCTGGAGGACCTGAATGGGCCCAGAGGTGGACTGGACCAGCGCTGCACGATCGAGGTGAGCCTGGCTCCGTCGGGCACGGTCATGGCCGAGGCCACCGACGCCGAGATCGTACTGGCGGTCTGTCGTGCGGCAGAACGCGTCGCGCGGTGCGTGAGATCCGAGTTTGACCGCCGACGCACTTCGGCAATCCGGAATCTCCACCGCGGTATCGCGGCCGAGGGTGGCCCGCAATCGCCTGGGGCCGTTTCCCGCGGCACGCGCGATCCATAGGAGTTGACTGCTGTGACGACGAGACGAAAGACCACCAAGCACTCGGTGAAAGCCCACGTGGGGAAGAAGCGGGCGCTGCGGGTGTCCAGGCTTCCTAGGCTGCGAAGAAACCGTTGGATGCCCGGAGAGTTGGAATGGTTCCGGGAGGCGCTGCGCTGCAAACGGCTAGAACTGCTCGGCGACGCCGCCACGCTGTGCGACGAAGCGCTGCGCGCGAGAAACTGGGACGGATCCGGTGCGTCGCACTTGATGCCGAGCCATATGGCCGAGTTGGCAAGCGATGCGTGGGAGCAGGAATTCACTCTCATCTTGATGGAAGACAAGCAGGCGCTCCTGCGTGAGATCGAAGACGCGCTCGAGCGAGTCGGAAACGACACGTACGGCATTTGCGAAGGCACCGGTAGAGTGATCCCGAAGGCGCGGCTACGCGCAATGCCGTGGGCGAGACATCGCGTTGAATACGCCAGGAGCCTGGAGGTCAAGCCGGCCTGAGGCATTCTGGGTGGCGATCGTGGCATCTTGTTCTGAGGGCAGATCGATGGGGACTAGGCATCTGCCCGCGGCCGAAGATCTCCCCGGCCGGGAGTCGTGACTTGCGTCTGGTTCACCTGTGGAACTCGTCGTGGGCGCGGTGTGCGTCGGCAGTCGGATGACAGCCGACAAGACCTACTGCCTCAAGGCAGTGCGACTGAACCAGGCGGAGCTTCTGATTCGTGGCCGAGGACCGTGATCCCGAAGCGACAGCAGAATTAATCCGTTCTGGCGAGGCTGTCGGCTACCGGGCTGCAACCGCCGAGCAGAGTGATGCCTTGAGTCGGCTTGGCGGCTTCGCTTGTCTGTAGACGAATCAGGCCCCGGAGTTCTGGTACGGGTAGCGTCTTACAGCCTAGCGACGCCCAGTGGCCATTCCGAGGGCTGGCGGGATAGGAGTGACGATCATGAGGCGATACAAACATATTTTGGTCTGTGTCGACCAATCGGACTACGACGCCCCTTTGCTCGCTTACGCTGGGGGGCGATCCCGCGTCGCCGAGTCGACGGAGGTACACTTCCTGCACGTCCTGGATGACACCGTGCGCACCGACGACGCGCCGTCGGCGCTGCCCGAGTTGACCCGCGAGATGCTGCAAACTCTCGTGGCCGAGCACTTCAAGGGACACGGTAGGGAACAGCTTACCCATGAAGTAGTCCGTGGATCGACGCTGATCGAGGCGCTGCGATACGCTCACGAGAAGGACATCGACCTCATCATCCTGGGGCGTCACCACGGCCGGCGAGGCGAAGCGGGCGACACGGCTCTTCTGGCGCGGCGCATCACGCGCAAGTCCACCTGTTCCGTCCTAGTGTTGCCTGAGGAGTACCGTTTCCAGGCGGATGCGCTCGTAGTGCCGGTTCGCGATTCAGAGTGCTCGGCCGGTGCCTTGGAGGTCGCCTGCGGCATTGCCGCTATCACCGGTGCCACGGTCACGGCGTTGAACATCCACCGCGTTGGCGCCGGGTATGCGCGCACGGGTAAGACCCTGGACGAACATCAGGCGCTGCTTGAAGCGGCGGCGGAACGAGAGTGCGAGCGCTTGCGTGACAGGACGGACACACATGGAGTTGCCGTGGAGTTCCGTTGCGTGCCGGATCTCCACTCGGAGCCGGTCCCCATTATTCTCGATCTGCTGGGCGACGGGTTGGGAAAGGCGGTGGTAATCGGGGCTCGCGGCAGAACGGGGGCGGCCGGCGTCCTGCTCGGCACGATCACCGAGCAACTGATTCGAAGGAGCCCTTCGCCCGTAGTAGCCGTCTAGATTAAGGGGGAATGCCTCGGTCTGTTACGCGCTCTGCTTGTCACTATGGGCGAGGAAGACTAGGTGTCTTGCTTTGGTCAGGCACACGGCTCGAGCAGTGCGAGTCGGAACGGAGAACAGCGAGATGAATCCAGTCTGGGTGAGCGCCCTCGTCGCCACAGTGCTGCACCATCTGCCTCCCGCGAAACTGCGAGCTCCGATCCCGCGAGAGCGACGGCTGTCGACGCGGTCGGCCGGAAGCTGTCTGCGCGCACCCCGACTCATCCTCCAGAACGTCATCAAGCAAGTTCGTTGGAGCATGTCGTGTCCTGGACGGACGTCGTAGTCACTGTGGTGCCGGAGCGTTCGCGGTGGATGCGATTCTGATGGGAACTCTTGCTGTACGGATCACGCAGGAGACGCCGTGCTTGGCGTTGGCTGCCACGCTGGAAGGTCTGACACATGACGTCAGGTGACCGCGCAGAACGCACCGACGCTTTGCGAGGCTGCGGGAGGCCACATCTGGATTCCGGCCAGGATGGACAGCCGGATTGTGCGTGGCATGCGCTTGAGTCCCGACGGGTTCACCAGGTTCTCTCCACTTCCGAGACCGGGCTGACCAATGAAGAGGCCGAAGCCCGCCTGCAGACCTTCGGCCCGAACCGACTGCCGGAGCAGCCCGCCCCCACCTTGTGGAGTGTCCTCCTGCGCCAGTTTCGTAGCCCACTCATCTATATTCTTGGTGTCGCCGCGGTGGTCTCTCTTGCGATCGGCGACGTGAAGGACGCCGCTTTCATCGCGGCGGTACTCGTGCTCAACGCTTTGATCGGCGGCTACCAGGAATGGCGCGCGGAGAAGAGCAGCCGAGCGCTGCAGAAGTTTCTGAGGATCCGCGCGTCCGTTGTGCGCGACGGAAAGGTGCGCGAGATCGACGCCGAACAGGTCGTGCCGGGCGATCGGTTGTGGGTCGAATCCGGCAATCGTGTACCGGCGGATCTGCGTTTGATATCCACGAATGGACTGGAAGTGAACGAGTCCCTCCTGACTGGTGAGTCGCTTGCCGTCTTCAAGGATCCCGCCTGGTGTGGAGATGCATCCACGCCCCTTTCTGATCGCCAGAACATGGCCTATGCCGGATCAGTCGTGACTCGAGGTCGCGGCAAGGGCGTTGTCGTCGCAACCGGCAGTGGAACGAGTATCGGGCAACTGGCGCAAGACGTGCTTCGAACGACTGGCGGTAAGCCGCCGCTGGTAGAACGCATGGAACGGTTCAGCCGTACCGTAGCTGTCGCCGTCCTAGTAGCGGCGCTCCTGGT
>JANQGB010000073.1 GCA_028277545.1 Phycisphaerae bacterium
GCGATCCCTGGGACTACACGGCCGACGCAACCATCGAGGCCGCTGTGGCGGTGGATGGCCACGTTCTCGGAAGCGAGAGTGTCCGGGCCTTCCGACTGCCGCTTCTCCAGCACCCCTTCGGCAAAGCCTTCGCCCCGGACATTCTGGAGACGGTCAAGGAGGACAAGGAGCGCGACTACGGCATGCGGATGCGGGCCACGCGGCTGTTAAGTTACAGCGACCAGTTGACGCTGCCAGACGGCTGGACTGTCGAGAACCTGCCGGAAGAGCGGTCAATCGACAACGACGCGGCCAGCCTGGAGTTCAAGATAGAGCAGCGCGACGGGGCGGTGCACTACACCTACGAAGTAACGGTCAAGGAGCAGACGCTACCGGCTGAGTCTTTTGAGGGCTACTACGAAGTGAACAAGACGCTCCACGAATTGGCGGACGCCTGGGTGATCTGCCGCGTTAACGGGAAGGAACATCCCTCGGTGGCTGACGCCGCATCACAGATGGGCAAGGAGGTGACCCGGTGAACCGCATCTTCAAGACCAGAGATCATAGGGCCGCAGGTTGGATGTTGCTGCTGACCTGCTGCTGGCTGGTGGCAACTCCGGCGGCGGCAGTCGCCCAGGACCTGCCAAAGGTCTCGCAAGCGGACTTCCCCAGTGACGACGCGGTGGTCCTGCGACAACTGCAGGATTGGACGTTGAACGATGACGGTTCGATCGTCTACGAAGAGCACCGCTGGGTGCTGCTGCTCAACGACCGGGCCTGGCGGCGGCACGCCGATCCGCGGGTGGACTTCCGCCTGGGGCTGGAAGAGGTCGAGTTGCTGGCAGCACGGGCTCATCTGCCCGATGGGACGAAGCTGGACAGTCCCGACTACGCCATCAACGTGGTTACGCCGGCGGGGCTGAACAAGTGGCCGGCGACAGCAGATTGGCGGGAGGTGGTCTACACCTTCAGCGGCGTCCAGAACGGTGCCGTGCTCGAGTTGCACTACAAACGCACCAGCCAGCCGGGAGTCCGCCGGTGGTTGAGCGCCGATCTGCGCATCGGAGACATCGATCCGGTTATCGCGCGAGTCGTACGGGTCACGCTGCCGAGTGACCGCAAGTTGAGCCACCAGTTGGATCGGGCCGACAAGTACGCCGAGTTTGCAGAGAAGAAGACCCAACGAGGGATGGCCTATCGATGGCAGTTTGCCAACGTACCGTCAGAGGCCGACGAGCCGCGTTGCCCGCCATGGCAAGAGCGGTGCGGGCGACTGCGATTCACCAGTTGCCCATCGGCCAGCCAGTGGACGGCGGACCTCCAGGCGGCCATCGAAGGAGCCTCCGAGACCACCGAACGAATCAAGGAGTTTGCCCTGGCAGCAACCAAGGAGGAAGTCAACGACACCGCCAAGATCCGGTCGATAAGCAAGAAGATCCGGGATACGTTCAACGTGGTCACCGATGATCGGGCCTGGATCGGGAGGAAGATGCGGTCGTCGGATGATATCTTTGACAGTTGCTACGGCTCGCGCCTGGAGGCAGCGGCATTGACACTGGCGGCGCTGCGGTCTGCCGGTCTGGAGGCCCAGCCTCGCCTGGCGGTAGAGTCGGATACCTTCGCGGCGGCGGCCCCCACCGACGAGAGCTTGGCCGGCGTGATGGTCGAGGTGCAGACGGCGGATGGGACTATCCTCCTGGACCCGACAGCCGGAATCGTGGACACCAACGGTGAGTGGGGACGGCGCAATCTGCTGCACACGTCCGCAGGCAAGTTGCAGACGGTCGCCCTGGCGTCGGAGAGTTCCCGGAACGACGCGGTTGTGATTGGCGGTCAACTTACGCTCGCTGAAGACGGCGAGTCGCTCACGGGTGACGTCACCGTGGAACTGACCGGACTGTTTGTCGAGCCGGAGAAGCTACTCAGCGAGAAGGACAAGAAGTCGCGGATCAAGAGGATCACCGGCCAGGTTCTCACTGGCCTGAAGGTGACCGACTTCTCCGTGTCGCACCTGGCGGAGGATCGTTTCGTAGCCCATGCCACGGTCGAGGCGAGCAAGGCGCCGCAGGAGGTGCACGGGCGGCGGATGATCTCGATAGCGGTAGACACACCCGCGCTGGCCGAAGCTCACCTGCCTTTAGACGCCTCCTTCCGCCGCACGCCGGTTCAGTT
>JANQGB010000089.1 GCA_028277545.1 Phycisphaerae bacterium
GAATCTCGGCAACTGAGCCGCCGGCTTCCACGGCGTCGTCGAGTGCGTCCTGCAAATCGGTGAAGGCGGTTTGCCAGCACAGACCGTCGCCCCCGGGCGGTGCGTCGTCATCGACGAATCGGCGACCGTCCTGAGTAGTGAAGTCGCCGCGCGCCGCAACGACCGCGGCGAGCGATGCCAGGCGGGGGTCACCATCGATCCCGGACGTTCGGTCGGGCCTGTGCCCCGCGTGCGCCGAGGTGGGCGACAACAGAAACACCAGCGCGACAGTCGACACTATGCTGGAGGCGCATCTGTCTGACATGTGGTGGCTCCCTTGTATCGGAATGGTCGCGGGTCAACTCGCTGGTCCGACGCTTGCCGGTTGGCGGACCACCGACGGATATCTTAGCCGTAAAGCCTGCTAAGTTTCAAGGGAAGTGACTGCGAGTGCCCGGTCACTGCCGAACAGGGGGGCAAGAGAACGTCACTTATCCTTGAGGTAGGCACCGGTGGCATTCGTGATGGCGGTGCGTAGCATCGGGCAACCTTCGGGCAACAGATTGTCGCGCAGGGGAAGGATGGGGGCACCGAAAACACTCACCATGCTCAGCACCGAGTGTTGCTCAACCGGCAGAAGAAGGACGGCCCAATCCTCCGGCCCGACCACACGGACGTCGTTGCCGGCGCCTTGCGGCCATTGGCACTGGAACGCGTACGGGCTCCCGGCCACCGCCGCGCCGGGGCGTGCTTGCATTCGGGCGTTCGTGCCGCGTGTAAAGTCACAACGCACGCCGGCGCCGCGGAGACGCCTGGGGAACATGGCGGGAAGACGGATGGCCGGTCGGCTGGGATTGACAGTTGTCGCCGCAGTCTCCGGGAGACGTCCCCTCTTGGCGGTGCTGGCTCCGGCGCATCGGGAGCCGGGTCCGCGTAACCGCTCCTGGCGGCACAGAAACGCGGTTTTGAGCACTTCTGGCAGGGGTAACGGCGGGCATTTTTGATCCTGCGAAGCTTGGCAAACTTCAGCGGCATAGGTTATATTGCCCGATCCAGGTCGCCCGACGGAACTGGCACGGAGAGTCTCCGCGCCCGGGTCGACCACATCAACTGTTGGGGCTCCTTGGGCGAGCCTCCTGCGTTTTACAGGGTGCGGCGGTCTCACCTCCTGCCGGGGTGGTTCACCGCGCATGG
Organism: Phycisphaerae bacterium; assembly: GCA_028277545.1. Taxonomy (GTDB): domain Bacteria; phylum Planctomycetota; class Phycisphaerae; order UBA1845; family UBA1845; genus JANQGB01. The sequence continues at coordinate 1,174 of JANQGB010000089.1, forward strand.
TAACAAGGGAAACATGGTAGATTACAACCTCATCAACGAACTGGACCTGGACACCGACGCCATCGACGAGGAACTTGCCGCGAGTTTCGGTGAGGACTTCGATCCCACCAAGGTCGGGGCCGCCGCAGACGATCAGGTGGAAGCCTTCAAGCCGGGCACCATCCTCAAGGGGCGGGTGGTCGGCATCGCGGGCGACGACGTGGTGGTCGACGTGGGCCTCAAGAGCGAGGGCGTTATCCCCAAGGGCGAGTGGGACGACATCAGCGAGGTGGATCCGGGCGATGAGGTTGACGTTTACCTGGAGACGATTGAATCAGACAGCGGTCTGATCGTTCTGTCGAAGCGCAAGGCCGATCGCGAACTCAACTGGAAACGCATCCTGGAGAACAAGGCCGAAGGCGATTCCGTGCGCGGGCGGGTGATGCGCAAGATCAAGGGCGGCCTGCTGGTGGACATCGGCGTGCCGGTGTTCCTGCCGGCTTCGCAGGTGGATATCCGCCGCCCGGGCGACATCAGCGAGTTTATCGGCCAGGAGATCGACGCCAAGGTCCTCAAGATAGACACCGACCGCCGCAACATCGTCATCAGCCGCCGCAAGCTGATCGAGGAAGCCCGGGCCCACGCCAAAGATTCGTTGATGTCCGAGATCGAGGTCGGCCAGATCCGCAAGGGCACCGTCAAGAACATCGCCGAGTTCGGGGCGTTCATCGACCTGGGCGGCATCGACGGGCTGCTGCACGTTACCGACATGAGCTGGGAGCGGATCGGGCATCCCAGCGAACTGCTCAAGATCGACGACGAAGTCGAGATCAAGATCCTCAACATAGACCGCGACAAGGAGAAGATCGCCCTGGGTCTCAAGCAACTGCGCGAGAGCCCCTGGGAGCACATCGAGGAGCGCTACCCGGTCGGAGCCAAGGTCAAGGGCGAGGTGGTCAACATCATGAACTACGGCGCCTTCGTCAAGCTCGAGCCGGGCGTCGAAGGCCTGGTGCATATCTCGGAGATGAGCTGGACCAGGCGGATCAACCACCCGTCGGAGCTGATCGCCCTGGGAGACGTGATCGACGTCATCGTGCTGGACATCAACAAGGACAAGCAGGAAATCTCCCTGGGCATGAAGCAGACGGAGGTCAATCCCTGGACCCAGGTGGCCGAGAAGTACCCGCCCAACACACGTATCACCGGCCGGGTACGCAACCTGACGAATTACGGCGCCTTCGTGGAAATCGAAGAGGGCATCGACGGCCTGCTGCACGTGTCCGATATGAGCTGGACCAAGAAGATCTCCCACCCGTCGGAGGTACTCAAGAAGAGCGACGAGATCGAGTGCGTGGTGCTCAAGGTCGAGGAGGACAAGCAGCGGATCGCCCTGGGCCTCAAGCAGCTCCACGAGGATCCGTGGTCCCGGGCTGTGCCCGAGAACTACATCCCCGGGCAGATCGTCGAGGGCACCGTCACCAAGATCACCAATTTCGGCGTGTTCGTGGAGCTGGAAACCGACTTGGAAGGCCTCTTGCACGTCAGCGAACTGGCCGATCATAAGGTTGAGGACCCGCACCAGGAGGTGAAGATCGGCGAGAAGCTGCTGACCAAGATCCTCCGCGTGGACACGGCCGAGCGGAAGATCGGCCTGTCCAAGAAGCGGGCCGAGTGGTCGATGGAGCAGGAAGGCGGCGTGGACGCCAAGAAGCCGAAGCCTCGCCGCGGCGGCCTGCACGGTCCGGGCGAAGAGACCACGTCCCTGATTCCGGACATGGAGTTCAAGCCGCCGGCCGATATCTCGCTGACCCCTTCTACTCCACCGGCGGAGGACGCGAGTTCCACGGACGCTGCATCGTCTGAGCAGACCGCGGAGGGCGCACCGGACGCGGAGGCCGATAACCGTGAGCGTGGCGACCAGGAGACCAACTCCGCAGAGTGATCTCCCGTGGCCCGGCAGTACAACTCCGATGGCCGACTGGTCTTGGCTGAGGCCGTGGCTACAATCGTTGCGGTAATCGTTGCGCTGACGGGCCGCCTGCAAGGCCCGGTACCGACAGGGGGTGTGTGATCGCTATCGATACCGGCTTACAGGTCTACCTGCGTCAGATCAACGAGGCGCCACTTCTATCGGCTGACGACGAGAAGGAGCTGGCCCGGACGATTCAGAACGCGGCTGACATGGCGGAGAAGTTCTCCGAGGGTAGCTGCAACCTCCTGGAAAAGGAGCGAGCGGAAGAAGAAGCCACCGTCGCCCGCGAAAAGATGGTCAAGTCCAACCTCCGCTTGGTGGTCAACATCGCCAAGAAGTACTCCAAGCGGGGGATGCTGCTCAGCGATCTGATCGAAGAGGGCAACCTGGGCTTGATCCGCGCCGTCGAGGGCTTCGATCCGGATCACGAGACGAGGTTCTCCACCTATGCCTCCTGGTGGATCAAGCAGGCAATCAAGCGAGCCTTGATCAACAGCGTCCAGCCGATCCACATCCCGGCCTACATGGTGGAGATGATCGCCAAGTGGCGGCAGGCCCGGGCCCAATTCCAGGAGAAGCACGGCCGGTTCCCCACCATGCAGGAGCTGGCCGAGTTGCTCTCCATGCCGGAACGCAAGGTTCGCATCATACGCCGAGCGGTCAAGGCACTGGCCTCGGGCTCACAGAGCCCGGACGACGAGGGCGGTCAACTCCTCTCGGAAATGCTGGCGGATAAGAAGACTCCCTCGCCGCAGGACGCCATCTTCTCGGAGGCGGAGGCCGAACTCATCCAGAACCTGTTGTCCGAAATCGACGAACGGGAGGCTACCATCCTGCGAATGCGGTTCGGCCTGGACGACGGCGAAGCCATGACGCTCAAGGAAATCGGCGCCAAGATCGGCCTGACGCGCGAGCGCGTCCGGCAGATCGAAGGCGAAGCCCTCCGGAAGCTCA
>JANQGB010000124.1 GCA_028277545.1 Phycisphaerae bacterium
AATCAGACCCACCACGAGGCGTTTCACTCCTTCCGCATGGCACGGTCCGGGCGGAGCCTGGAAACCAGGGCACCAAGGGCTGACAGTCCGAGCCGGGACAATTCCCTGCCGTCACACTCTGGCTAAGCCCGGTGCTCAGCCGGCGCCAACGGCCGGATCAATCGATAAACTGACTGCAGGCGCTATCCTCCAAAGGCGGCCTGGAAGGCCGCGAAGTCGCCAAGGTCCACGTCACCGTCGCCGTCGAAATCGCCCAACTCACATCCCGGGGCGAGGCTCGCCAAGGGGCCGAGCAGGCAGCCGGCGAACACCTCATGGTCGTCCAGGTTGACTGTGCCGTTGCAGTCGAAATCCCCGGCGGTGATCGGAATGACGGTGAGAGTGGCCGCCGTGCTTGTAACCGAATCACAGTCATTGGTGACCACCACGTCGTACGATCCGGCATCCTCAACACTCACCGGGTCGATGGTCAGTGAGCTTCCCGTCTCACCAGTGAGTTCCTGACCGTCATGGCGCCACTGGTAGGTGGGCGCCGGCGAGCCATCCGCCGCGATGCTGAGTATGATTGGATCACCTTCGCAGATCGTCGCATCGGTCGGTTCCTGCGTGATCGTGGGCGAGGTGTTCACCGTCAGCGTGACCGACAGGCTGGTGACCGAATCACACTCGTTGGTGACCACCACGTCATACAATCCGGCATCCTCAACGCTTACCGGGTCAATGGTCAGCGAGCTGCCTGTCTCACCCGGCAGATCCTGGCCGTCCTTGCGCCATTGGTAGGTGGGCGCCGGGAATCCATCAGCGGTGACGGTGAACGCAACCGCAGCCCCTTCGCAGACCTCTTCATCGGTCGGTTCCTGTGTGATGGATGCTGGGCTGAACACTGTCAACGAAACCGTTTCTGCCCCATGGTCCACGTCCCAGCAGTTGCCGTCGGCCAGCGTGGGCAGGCTCACAGAGTCGAACTCACCGCTGATGGAGGCTGCCGTGAGAATGTCATAGCTGGCTGCAGCCGGTGGTTCGTATCCACCGATGAGTGTGACGTTCAAGGCGCCAGCCAGCGTGACGACTCCGTCCACGGTCAGTACGTCGTACGTGTCACCGGCACTCGGACCACCGATCTCGATGTCGAGTTCGCCAGCGCCGGCCTGGTCGAAGGTGGAGGTTCCGTTGAGCAAGCCCGCCGACAATCCGGGGTGTACGCGTCCGGCGGAGGTCACTGGCGCGTCCACGGTGCCGTCCCCGCCCAGGCTTCCGCCCTGGATGTCCACCTGCCCCGTGGATGCCAACGTACCGGCATCGACCGTGGTACTACCAGAGGTCTGAATGTAATCACCCGTAGCACTGAACGTGCTGCCTGCACTCGCGACCACATCGCCGGCATTGCTGAACGGCACGGGCGTGGTCAGGTCGCGGCCATTGGTAATCGTGAAGCTGCCGGCCGCGTCGTTGGTGTCGAACCCCGCCAGGGCGTCGCCATCAAAGTGGTCCACGATCTCAGCCGCCGGCCCGTCCAGCACCACGGTCGCTGCGTTAGTGACGATCTCAGCGTCACGGAACTTTAGCGTGGTATGCACGATATACGTCCCACCGGTCAGCGTCAGCGACGAGAAGTTGGCCAGTTCGAAGTCCAGGTCCAGCGTTCCGCTTTCGACTACCATGACTCCGTTGTTGGTAACAGATCCCTCGAAGACCGCTTCACTGACGCCGCCGCTCTTGGTCAGCGTACCGTTGTTGGTGAAGACCGGACGCTCACCGCTGGTGAAGTCAAGGTGAACGTCATCCTGAATGTCCAGGTCACCGTTGTTGATGATCGTCGAGGCCGGCGAGTTGCGCGTATCCAGGTCGGACACACCCGACCAGGTCGTTGCGGCGTTCAGTTCCAGCGTACGCCCATTCTGGATGTTCTTGGTGATACCACTGATCTCCGCCGAATCGTCGGCCACGGTCACACCCGGATCTGACTCCGTCACGGTTTCGCCGCTCATCGTGCCACCCGTCCACAGCAAAGGACCGGCTGAGGTCACGGTGTCGCTGCCCCGCAGGGTGCCGCCGCTGATTGTGATGCTGGTTACGTTGATCTCCGCCCCGCTGCTGAACTCGATCGAGCCGCTGGTGATCGACAGGTCGCCTACCACGCCGACCGAGGCGCCGGGCCGGTAGGTCGCCGTTCCGCCGCTCACCGTGGTGGTGCTGCCCGACAGGTCGTAGGTGCCCAGGATGTCGGTCGTCCCACCGTCAAACAGGACGTTGGCCACGGTGACGGTTGAGGCGGCCTCCAAGGTCATGACCTGGACGCCATCGAACTCCAGCGTTCCGGTCCCACTGAAGCTGCCAGGGCTGCTGCCACCGCCTTCGAGGCTGAGCGTCCCGCTGTCAACCTCCATGCTGCCGCCGTTGTTCACCACCGCTTCAATCGCCGCCACTCCAACACCGCCGCTCTTGGTCAGGGTGCCGGTGTTGGTGAAGACCAGGCGCTCACCGGTCGTGAAGTCAAGGTGTACGTCATCCTGAATGTCCAGATCACCGTTGTTGATGATCATCGAGGCCGGCGAGTTGCGCGTATCCAGGTCGGACATGCCCGACCAGGTCGTCGCGGCGTTCAGCTCCAGTGTACGCCCGTTCTGGATGTTCTTGGTGCCGCCACTGATCTCAGCCGGGCCGTTGGCCACGGTGGCGCCCGAGCCCGACATTGTCCCGCCGGCCCAGGTCAGTGTGCCGCTCACCGTGACGTCGCCGGCGCCGTCCAGGGTGCCGGCGCTGAGGGTCAGTGCGTCGCCTACCGTCGAGTTCGTCTCGGCAGTCAGGGTCGCGCTGGCGCCGGAAATAGCGAGCGATTCGGCGCATGTAAGGCGCGTGATCGACGTGCTACCACCCGTGTAGGTAACCGTGATGTCGGGAGTCATGTCGGGGACAACCACCTCGTCGCCTGCCTCCGGAACGCGATCGAGGTCCCAGTTGTCGGCGTTGTGCCAGGATGTGTCTCCTCCGTCCCCGGTCCAGGTGATTGTCTCACCGTGAGCTGCGCCCACCGCGGCGCACGCTGCGAGGGCTGCCAGACAGGCGTGCGCCCCTCTTGACCGGGCATTCTGGATCATAATCGGCGAGGGCGTAATGGGGGTGGACATGGCGTGGTCTCCTTACTGGAAGTGCGGCCAAAGAAAGTGATAACTCGTTCGCCGGATGAAGCCGAACTCGGTGACACTACGTAAGGAGGTGGGCGCGCAACGTGGCCGCGCCACGCCAGGAGCTGACCGCGACCGACCAGAGCCGGTAAGCGCGGCCCCCCGGTCAACCTCTGATGTCTTTTATGAGTCGAACTTCAGCCCGAACAATCCCACGAAGTTGCTAAGGTATCGCCCTTCAGCCGGATCGTCAAGGCGGTCCTCAAACAGCACCGATGATTCCGCGGGCCGCTAAGCGCGTTGCGCCCTGTATTGACACAGCATGGTAATCAAGGTAAGCGTCTGAAATGTTGCCTGGTCATGCAACTTCAGTCTCTAGTGGGCGTGATTTGTGATACACACCAGGCAATTTTGCGCAAGGTCCTGCGACACGGCGATACAGCGCAGGGTGCTCCCGCAGGCACGAATCTAATACCTTGCTTCTTAAGGTTTTGCTGCGCAGGCGGCAGGTCTTCCGGCTGGTGATGCGTATCGCCGCCGCCTCATATCCACTCTCATGAGTCTCCGGCCGAGTGCTCGAGGCGGCGCGACGTATGTCAAGATGGCGGGCGGTTGGCAGCCCTGGGCACGGGCATCCACCCTCCGGGCGGCAGGCAGGAAGCAGCAGTCCGTGCCGATCCAAACGGCTAGAATTCGTTCAACGCGCCTGCGTCGCCAGTTTCATCAAGGTCCATGAAGTCGCTCGTAGGATCTGCTGTGCTCGCAGCATGGCTCACCTTGGGACTCGTGGAGGTCTCGACTGTCTGATCATTGGACGGCACCTTCGCGGCCTGGCCAGGGGTAGTCTGAGCGACGGGTCTTCGTACGCTGTCGCTGCCGCCGACAATTGACGAGAGTTCGTCGACTATGCCCTTGACCGCGTGGGCTTGGGAGGCGAGTTGCTCGGAGGCCGACGCCGACTCCTCGGCGCTGGCTGCGCCCTGCTGAGTGACCTTGTCCATCTGAGAGACCGCCGTGTTGATCTGATCAACGCCCTGAGCCTGTTCCTGGCTGGCCTTGGCGATGCCGTCGACCAGGTCCGTCACCTTGGCTACGTCTCCGACGATGGTCTCGAGCGCCTGGCCGACTTGACCGGCAACGTCGGCGCCAGTTTTGGCCCTGTTGACCGAGTCTTCAATCAGACTGGTTGTCTCACGAGCCGCCTGGGCCGCACGCTGGGCCAGGTTGCGAACCTCGTCGGCCACAACAGCGAAGCCCTTGCCGTGTTCGCCGGCCCGAGCGGCTTCCACCGCCGCATTGAGTGCCAGCAGGTTGGTCTGGAAGGCGATTTCCTCGATCACCTTGATGATCTTGTTGATCTGGCCTGACGAGTCGTTGATGGCGGCCATGGCCTCGTTGAGCTGATGCATGGTCTGGTCGCCGCTCTGTGCCGCATCGCGCGCCTGGCCGCTCAGGTTGTTGGCCTCCGTGGCATTCTCGGCGTTGGTCCTCGTCATAGCGGCCATCTCTTCCAGCGAACTGGAGGCCTCTTCCAGCGATGAAGCCTGCTCACTGGCGCCCGCAGCCAGTTGCTGGGAGGCCGAGGCCACCTGCCCCGCCGCGTCGTTGACCTGATCCGCCCCCTGGTCGAGGCCGGCGATGATGCGGCGGATCGGCCTGACGACGCTACGCGTGATGACCACCGCCAGCAGGATGCCGATGATGGTCGCGCTGAGAGTCACCGAGCTCACGAGCGTGTACGTTCGGGAGGCGATAGCAGAGGCGTCGTCGCTTAGCCGCGACTCGATGCCGTGCATCCTGTCCACCAGCCCCCTCGCGGTAGCGGCCAGTTCCGCGGACGCTTTGCGATCCGCAAGAACACCATCGTAGTACTGTCTGCCCGCTGCCTGATAGCGGTCAAAGTGCCCGCTCAGTCTGCCGGCGACTCCCTCCAGGCCGGCATCGCCCTTGACCAGGGCGGTCCAGTCACTCAGGCCGGCCTTGGCCGTCGCAAGCTGCTTCTGGTAGCCTTCCCACTGGGCGTCGGCGTTGGTTGCCAGAAGGTATACAGCGGTGACGCGCAACAGCAGAAACGGCTGGATGACGTCCTTGTCGAGCCGGTCACTGATACCGGACCAGTGCAGCACCTCCTCCAGGTCTTCTGTTTCACGGGCAGCAGTCAATGCCGGCTTAATCGTGGACTCGACCACCTGCTTTATGTCTGCGGTCACCGCCCAGCCGACCTTGCCCCACTCCGCAAAGGCCGCGTCTCGTTGCTTGCGCGCCTCAGCCTGGTCGCCAAACGCGACTTCGTATTGCCCACTCAGATCGAGCATCTCGCCGAGCGCCGCCTTGTTTTGGGCGTCGAGATCCGGAGAGCTATCCAGTGACTGAAGCCTGGCGAAGAACTGCTGGTAGGCCACGGCCCACTGATCGGCGGCATTGAGTTCCTGGTCGCCGGGCTTGGCGAAGCCGTGGATGGCGAAGTCACGCCGCAGTTCCGCGCAGCGGTTGAGGTCCTCCATGCTCTTCGCGCCCGCCTCTTCAAGGGCGATGGTAGTCGCCATGCCCTTCAGACCGTTCCAGGCAACGGCGCCCAGCACGCCGGCAAGAACAACGAGAGTTCCGAAGCCCCAGGCCATCTTAGTGGCAAGCTTGGTGTTCTTGAACATCAGTCGCATCCTCCTACCCCACCGGGCGTCTGGATCCTGTCACTTAGCGTAGCCGCGGTGCAGGCACCGGTCTCAGTGCTGCCGTCGACTCAGTCCTTGCGATGTATCTGACAGATGGTTCGGCAGGTCCGCCGGACGTCCCCAGCGGGTAAACACCCCAAACCTTGTCGTGAGGCGGGCATATCCGGACGGCAGTGGAGAATGAGGCTGGATCGTGCTGCCTTCAGCGACGAGTGGCAGCGTGCCGCTCGGGGCACAATCGTCCTCCAGGCCGGCCCGCCCCGCAGTGAGACGACCGTGCCCGACGCCAACGTCTTCCTTTTGCAGGACGCTGCTGGGCAACCGTAGCCCACCGGGTTATATTGCCAGACGAACCTGGCGGACTGGCGCCGGGAGCCTGTTGGAGATGGCTGCCGGCGGCGCGGAACCGGGGAGTGAATGCGGCCCATTGCTAACAAGCGAGACGTGCCATGAACAAACCTCTGCTGATCGTGCTGCTGCTGGTGGCGATTGCCCTGGGTGCCTACGTGCTCACGCGTGGCGAAACTGACCCTGCTCCCGAGCCGGACCTGCCCGTAGCCTCGGGGCCGGTCATCGGCACGGACGTGGCTTACGATCCGGAGACCCTCGAGAACGGCATCGAGATTCACGAAGAGCCCAACTTCGACGTACAGATCACGCTGAAGGAGAAGAAAGCCCAGCGGCGGATCGAGTTCGCCATCACCGAGACCCACGGCTGGGCGGTGACCATGGTGTACGTGCGGGCCTGGCACAGGTCACTGAACGAAGAGACGGGCGAGTGGCAGCGCGACATGGAGGTACCTGTCAAGCACATGTGCCAGAGCATCGTGAACTTCGGCGAAACGCTGACCCAGGAGACGGCCCTGACCGACTTCGAACTTTCGCAGTTCGATTGCGACGAAATGAACCCTGAGCACTGGGTGGGCGAGGTCTACAAGTATCGCAAAGTCTTCAAGCCCAAGTCGTAAGTCGACAGGCGCTCGGGCAGATAGGCTACTACGGTCGGCCGGGGCGGCGCGTGCCCACAGTTGAGAGCCCGCAGTCCTGCAACAGGGGGACAGTACCGGGTCACTCGTCAACCGCGATGGCGATGCGGCCGATTTCCTGCTTGAGCTTCTCCAGCAGCGACTCGACCTGACCACGGACCTGTAGCATAGACTCCAGGCCCATGGGGTACTCCGCGTGCTCGAAGTCGCAGATGGCCTCGCGCATGGCATCAATCGCCACGCGCACGCTGTCCGCGTTGGCGGGCGAGTCGGCGGGAGGCTTGTCGAAGACTGCTCCGCACCCGCCGAGTTCCGGACGACATTCGAAGTCGTCCGAACACAGCGACTGGAGAACCGAGTCGGTCTGACCGCATTGCGGACACATAGGTGCTCACTCTTACCGGCCCACAACACAGCAGAGCCGTACCTGTATCTCGGCGTCCTGACAGCGGCACATGAGGCTGCGTCTGCCGCTGCAGGACCGATAAGCCGTGCCGGCCGGCGTTCCCGGACCCCAGGCGCCAGGAACTGCCCCGGAAACGCGCGCC